>JAYRPK010000103.1:0-8843 GCA_041911195.1 Novosphingobium sp.
CCCGGCAGGTGCCCGGCGAAATTGGCGACCTGCCCCTGGAAGCGGCCGAGCGCCGCGCTGGTCAGCGGCACGCCCTCGGCGACGCATGCATCGGACACGGCGAGGCGAGTGGCGAAGTTGTCGCAGCCGTCGAGGACCACACTGGCGCCTGCAACGATTCGTGCCGCATTGCTCCCGTCAATCCGTTCGACCACGGCTTCGGCTGCAAGGGCGGAGTCGAACTTCCGCACCCATTCCGCCGCCAGTTCGGCCTTGGCCCTGCCGAGGTCGGCAGTGGTGAAAATGGTCTGGCGCTGCAGGTTCGATTCCTCGACCGTGTCGCTGTCCACAAGCGTCAGCCGTCCGATGCCGGCCGCCGCCAGATACTGCAGCGCCGGCGAACCGATGCCGCCGCAGCCGATCAGAACGACATGGGCATCGGTAAGCGCCACCTGGCCGACACCGCCCACTTCCGGCAGGACGATGTGGCGCGCGAAGCGGTTCAGGCGGTCGGGTGAAAGAGCCATGGCCTAAAAGAGGTCCGCCGCATCGAGCAGGGCCGTCAGCTTCTTCGGCGCGACCGAGCGCCAGCTGCGCGCCAGCCATTCGCCGATTGCCTGCCAGTCGTTGTCGCCAAGGTCGATGCGGATGGCGATCCAGCCGTCACCGAAATAGGCGGGGCGGTAGTATCGCGCGGGATCGTTCTCGATCAGCTGTTGCTGCTCGTCGAGCCCGCTGATCTTGACCAGTACGGACAGTTTGCCGTCGCCATGATGGTCGCGGCTGACATAGGCGAACTTCTTTCCCTTGATCACGCCGAAGCAAGGCATGCCGTGCGAAACGACCTCGTCGGTTTCGGCAAGCGCCAGCGCCAGCTCGCGCACCCGGCCGATCAGCGCCTCAGGCGAAGTCTCGCGCATCACCAGTGCGGCAAGGCAGCGCGAATAGAGCTGGTGCTCGGCGATCAGCACCCGCGCGGCGAGCGTGTCAGACGTGTCGCCGGGAAGTACGGCGACCTTAGTCTGGCCCAGCATCGGCCCGTCGTCGAGTTCCGCGGTGACGAGGTGGACGGTGCAGCCGGCATGGCTGTCGCCCGCTTCCAGCGCTCGCTCGTGGGTGTGGAGGCCGGGGTACTTGGGCAGCAGCGAGGGGTGGATATTGAGCATCCGGCCCTCCCAGCGCTTCACGAATTCCGGCGTGACGATCCGCATGTAGCCGGCGAGCGCGACATATTGCGCCCCGCTGTCCCGGATCGCCGCGTCCATCGCCATGTCGTGGTCGAGCCGTTCCATGCCCTTGTGCGAGAGAACGAAGGTCGCCACGCCCTCGGCCTCGGCAAGCTTGAGGCCGGAAGCTTCCGCCTTGTTGCTGGCGACCAGCACCACTTCATAGGGGCAATCCTGCGCCCGGCTGGCATAGAGCAGCGCGGCCATGTTGGTGCCGCTGCCCGAGATGAGGACGGCAACCTTGGCCCTTTGCTCAGGCAAGGTGCGTCGCCTCCCAGGCCTGGCGCGCGCTCCAGGCCTCGGCGCTGCCGGACACTGTGCTGCCGCGCACGCCGGCGCGGATCTCGCCGATGCGCATGACGGTCTCGCCGGCGGCCTCGAGATCGGCGGTCACGCTGGCCGCGTCCGCCTCCGCCACCGCCAGCACCATGCCCACGCCGCAATTGAACGTGCGCGCCATTTCGCCGGGCTCGATGTTGCCCTGCGCCTGCAGGAAAGCCATGAGCCGGGGCTGCTCCCAGGCATCGGCGCTGACATGGGCGTGCAGCCCCCTGGGCAGCACGCGCGGAATGTTTTCCAGCATGCCGCCCCCGGTGATGTGGGCGAGAGCGTGCACGCGGCCGCTGCGGATCACCGGCAGCAGGCTTTTCACATAGATTCGCGTCGGTTCGATCAGGTGGTCGATCAGCAGGCGATCGGCATCGAACAGGGCGGGGCGATTCATTTTCCAGCCGAGATCGTCGGCCAGGCGTCGCACCAGCGAATAGCCGTTGGAGTGAACGCCCGAACTGGCGAGGCCCAGCAGCACGTCGCCTTCCGCCACCCGGTCCCCGGTGAGTTGCTCGCCGCGCTCGACCGCGCCGACGCAGAAGCCGGCAAGGTCATAGTCTCCGGCGGCATACATGCCGGGCATTTCCGCCGTTTCCCCGCCGATCAGCGCGCAGCCGGCCAGCTTGCAGCCATCGGCAATACCAGCGACGACGCGCTCGGCGACACCGTTGTCGAGCTTGCCGGTGGCGAAATAGTCAAGGAAGAACAAAGGTTCGGCGCCCTGGACCACCAGATCGTTGACGCACATGGCGACCAGGTCGATGCCGATCGCATCGTGCCGGTCATGGTCGATCGCCAGCTTCACCTTGGTGCCGACGCCGTCGTTGGCCGCGACCAGCAGCGGATCGTTGAAGCCTGCGGCTTTCAGATCGAAGAAGCCGCCGAATCCCCCCAGCTCGGCATCGGCGCCGGGCCGCGCGGTGGCTTTCGCCAGTGGGCCGATGGCCTTGACCAGCGCGTTTCCGGCGGCGATCGAGACGCCTGCCTGTTCATAACTATACGACTTGGGCGGTGGATTGTTCGACATCTTGTGCCGCCTATCCTTTTCGCACTTGGATTTCCATGACCGTTTGGGCAAAAGGCCCCCGGTTTTCACCGATGGCAATTGCAACACTCCCCCAGCGCGCGCGGTCTTACCGCCCAGGCCCGGCCGCTTCGCTGGTCATCGCCCTGTCGCTTGCCCTCGCGCTGGCGCTTGCCGCGATAGGTCCCGAGCGGCTGATCGCCCAGATCGAAGGCGACCGAGGCATTCCGCCCGTCGCCGCATCGAGCGATATCCATATCGGCGGCATCGAAGTCGAGACGACCGGCAGGAACGCCGAGGAAGCGCGGATGAACGGCTGGCGCGAGGCCCAGCGCAAGGGCTGGATGCTGCTGCATGGCCCTTCGATGAGCGAAGGCCAGATCGACAGCATGGTGCTCGCCGTGGTGATCGAGCAGGAACAGATCGGCCCGCACCGCTACATCGCCAAGCTGGGCATCGTCTTCGATCGGCAGAAGGCCGGGCAGTATCTCAGCCAGGGCGGAAAGCCGACATCGCATTCTGCGCCGATGCTGGTCTTGCCGGTGCTCTATTCGGGCGGTGCGGCGCAGGTGTTCGAAGTGCGCGGGCCCTGGCAGAAGGCCTGGGCGAACTTCAGCAACGGCGCCAGCACCATGGACTATGTCCGGCCGATCGGATCGGGCGGCGATTCGCTGCTGCTTACCGCCGGGCAGGCCGGGCGCCGCAGCCGTGGCTGGTGGCGCACGGTGATCGACCAGTTCGGCGCGGCCGACGTGATCATGCCGGTTGCCCGGCTGGAACGGCAATGGCCCGGCGGCCCGGTGCGCGGAACTTTCACCGCGCGCTATGGGCCTGACAGCACGTTCCTTGAAAGCTTCACCCTCACCGCCAACGACGAGGCCGGGGTGCCCGGCATGCTCGACCAGGCCGTGGTGCGGATGGACAAGATCTATGCCGATGCGCTGAGCCGCGGCATGCTCAAGCCTGACGCGACGCTGGTCTCGATGACCCAGTCGATCGATTCAGCCCTGGCCGCGATCGCCGAGGCGAACCGGCCGAAGGAAGAAGCGGCGGCGCCATCGGAGCCGGGCGAGGAAGGTCCGTCGCCCTCCGCCTCCGCCAGCGCGCCTGCCCAGGCCGTCTCCAGCTTCGTCGTCCAGTTCGCCTCGCCCGATGCCTCGGCGGTGGATAGTGCGCTGGGATCGGTGCGCGGGGCCTCGGGCGTGCGCGGGGCTTCCACCAGCAGCATCGCCATCGGCGGCACATCGGTGATGCGGGTAAGCTATGCCGGCAGCCTTGAGGAACTGGCCGCCGCCCTGCGCGCGCGCGGCTGGTCGGTGACGGTCGGCAGCAACGCGCTCAGCATCCGGAAATAGCGCATGAGCCAGATCGCGCTGCCCCTCACCTTGTCCGGGGCCGCCGGGCCCTCCCGCATCATCGCGGGCAGCGCCAATGCGCATGTCATCGAGGCCCTGGGCAATGCCGCGACATGGCCGTTCCGCACTGCCGTGCTGTCCGGCCCGACGCGCTCGGGCAAGTCGCTGCTGGCGCGCTGGTTTGCAGAGCAGGGCAGCGGCGAGGCGATCGACGATGCCGATAGCCAGGACGAGACCGAACTGTTCCATCGCTGGAACCGCGCCCAGGCGAGCGGCACGCCGCTGCTGCTGGTCAGCAATGCGCAAGGGCAGGGCTGGAAGATCGCGCTGCCCGATCTCGCCTCGCGCCTGGGCGCCGCGCTGCACCTGGTAGTGGGGCCTCCCGACGACGCCATGCTGGCCGAACTCATCGCCCTGCATGCCGAGCAACGGGGCCTCGTGCTCGACGAATCGGCCAGTGCCTATCTTGTTCCGCGCTGCGTTCGTAGCCATCTGGGAGTGGAGCGCCTCGTCATGGCGATCGACCGCTTGAGCCTTGAGCGCAAGCAGCCGCCCGGCATGGCGATCTGGCGCGATGCCCTGGAGGAACTGGCGGGGGTGAGCCAACCCCGCTTGCTTTGAAGCGCAAAAGGTGGGAGAATCAGGCATATGTCAGGCGGGCTCATCTCTTATCTGGACTCGATCAAGGCGCGCGATCCCGCGCCGCGTTCGCGCTGGGAAGTGCTGCTTTATCCGGGAGTCTGGGCAATGGCCTGGCACCGGGTGGCGCATTGGCTCTACAACCACGGGCTCTATTTCCTCGCCCGTTGGGTAAACCATTTCGCGCGCGCCTTTACCGCGATCGATATTCATCCAGGCGCCAGGATCGGCAAGAATTTCTTCGTCGATCATGGTTTTGTCGTCATCGGCGAGACGGCAGAGATCGGCGATAACGTCACCATGTACCAGGGCTCGACCCTGGGCGGCACCAATCCCACGAGCGGCCAGGGCGGCAAGCGGCACCCGACCATCGGCGACAATGTCATCATCAGCCTGGGCGCGGCGATCCTGGGGCCGATCCATGTCGGCGCCGGTGCCCGGATCGGCGCCAATGCAGTGGTGACCAAGGACGTGCCCGAAGGGGCGACCATGGTCGGCATCCCGGCCAAGCAGACCCTGGTCGAAGTCAAGCCGGAGACGCAGAACTTCGTGCCCTATGGCACGCCATGCTCCGAACGCTTCGATCCGGCGACGCAGAAGCTGGAAATCCTGCAGTGCGAGATCGAGACCCTGCAAAAGCGCGTCGCCATGCTGCTTGAAGAACGCGATGCCGATGCGGCCAAGAAAAGCGCCGGGCGCAAGGGCGGCGGGGTGAAGCGCGCTTGAGCGCTGTCGTCACGCCCTTTCCCATGCCTGCGCGGGCCCCCGCGCAAGTGGGGTTCGAACGCGACGAGTTGCAACGTATCCTGGACATCTACGGCCGCATGGTCGCCGCCGGCCTGTGGCGCGACTATGCGATGGACTTCGGCAAGGACGCTGCCACTTTCAGCGCCTTTCGCCGCGCGGCGGAATATCCGCAGGCACGGATCGAGAAGCGGCCGGAACTGCGCAACCGCCAAGGCATGTGGACCCTGTTCGGCGAGGGCGGACAGGTGCTCAAGCGCGGGCATGAACTGCCCGGCGTGCTGTTTCCGCTGGAACGGCGGTTGCTGAAGGTGGTTGAGGGGTAAGGGTGACTGCGCGGGGCTTGCTCAGCCCCCGGCCGCCTTCTGCAGCATGCCCATCGCGTGCATGCTCTGCTCCATGCCGTTCTCGATCGGCTTGTCGCTGCTGCGATCGCTGATCTTGCTCCAGGCGGCGGCGAAGCCTTCCACCGTGCGTTCGCCTTCGCCCAGCAGGACGCCTTCGTTCATCGTCACCCAGGCGCCCTGGCAGACGCCGGCGCCGGCGCCGACGATGGCATTCGAGGGGGCATCCTCGGAGACCAGGAACAGGGCTGCGGGGGCGACGTTCTCGGGCTTGAACGCCGTGTAGGCTTCCTCGGGGAAGATATCCTCGGTCATGCGGGTGCCGGCGGTCGGCGCCAGCGAGTTCACGCGGATGTTGTACTTCGCGCCCTCGAGATGGAGCGTCTTGGCGAGGCCGACGCAGCCGAGCTTGGCGGCGGAGTAGTTCGCCTGGCCGAAATTGCCGCCTAGGCCCGAGCTGGAGGTGGTCATCAGCACGCGGCCGTAGTTCTGCTCACGCATGGTTTCCCACACCGCCTTGGTGGCGAAGGCGCTGCCCAGCAGGTGGACGCGCACGACCAGTTCGAAATCGGCCGGTTCCATCTTGATGAAGGTCTTGTCGCGCAGGATGCCGGCGTTGTTGATCAGGATATGGACCGTGCCCCAGGCTTCCTTCGCCTTGGCGACCATTTCCTCCATCTGCTGGTATTCGGCGACATTGCCGCCGTTCGACATGGCTTCGCCGCCGGCGGCCTTGATTTCCTCGACCACGGCGAGGGCCGCGTCGGAATGGCCGGTGCCGTCGCGCGCCGCGCCAAGGTCGTTGACCACAACCTTTGCCCCGCGCCGGGCGAGTTCCAGCGCATAGGCCTTGCCGAGGCCGCCGCCGGCGCCAGTGACGATGGCGACTTTGTCCTTGAAGGAAATGGTCATGGTGCGGCTCCGAATCTAGAACAGGCCCGCGCGCGGGCGATGGGCGCGCATGCCATGTTGCAGTGCGGCATTCAATGGAGTTTCGAAAGCACCGGGACCAGTTCGTCGAAATGCCCGATCACCGCGTCGGCGCCGAGCTGGTCGGCTGGCATGTCGTTGAAGCCGAAGCTGACCGCGACGCAGGGCACCTGAGCGGCCCTGGCCGCGCCGATGTCGAAGCTGGTGTCGCCGATGAAGGCTGCCCGCCCTCCGCCGCCGCGCTCCACCATGGCGTCGATCGGATCGCGCGCCGGCTTGGCGCGGCCGGGACCGAGAGTGTCGCCGCCGATGATGGTGAAAAAGCGGTCGGTCAGCCCCAGCTCGGCGATCACCTGACGGGTCAGCGCCTCGAGCTTGTTGCTGACGACCGCCAGGGCGACGCCGCGGGCCTGCAAGGCGTCGAGCATCGCTTCCCCGCCGGGAAACAGCGCGGTGTGGACCGCGATGTTGTCAGCATAGAAATCGAGCAAGGCCTTGTGCAGGGCTGGGAATATGTCCTCGTCCACTCCGCCGGTCAGTTCCAGCGCGCGGCGCAGCATGACGCGCCCGCCGCCGCCGATCAGTGCGCGCACCTCCAGGGCCGGAACTTCCGGCCGTCCTGCCAGCGAAAGCGCATGATTGACGGCCGCCGCCAGGTCGAGATGGGTGTCGAGCAAGGTGCCGTCGAGGTCGAATCCGACCATATCGAAGGGAATTTGGGTCATGGTGCCGCCCGATGGCGCGCCATTGTGGAATCGGCAAGCATTTGCTGGCATTGGGGTTAACCATGACCGGGAAGAAGGATTCTCTCGCTATCGTCGTGCTTGCCGCGGGCAAGGGCACGCGGATGAAGAGCGAGCGTCACAAGGTGCTGCACGCGATAGCCGGGCAGCCGATGATCGAACATTTGCTGGCGAGTGCGGCAGAATTGTCGCCCCAGCGGCAAGTCGTGGTCTCGGGCCATGGGCGTGAGCAGATCGAGGCGGCGCTGGGCGATCGCGCGACGATCGCCGTGCAGGAGCCGCAACTGGGCACGGCGCATGCGGTGCTGCAGGCCGAGGGGGCGCTGGCGGGGTTCGAAGGCGACGTGCTGGTGCTCTATGCCGACGTGCCCTTCGTGCGCGCCGCAACCATGCGCGCGATGATCGAGCGACTGCATGGGCCCGAAGATCCCGCCGCCGTGGTGCTTGGCTTCGAGCCGGAGGATACGCTGCAATACGGGCGGGTGATTGCGGACGGCGACCGCATCGTGAAGATGGTCGAGCACAAGGACGCAAGCATGGCCGAGCGTGCCTGCCGGCTGTGCAATTCGGGGCTGATGGTGGTCCGCTCCGCCGACCTGTTCAAGCTCCTCGCCCGAGTCGGCAACGACAATGCGCAAGGGGAGTATTACCTGCCCGACGTGGTCAACATCGCGCTGGGTGACGGGCGGGCCTGCGCGGTCGTGACGACCAGCGACCCTGACGAAGTCGCCGGGATCAACAGCCGCGTCGAACTGGCCGAGGCCGAAGCGCGCTGGCAGCAGCGCCGCCGCCGCCAGGCGATGGACGATGGCGCGACCTTGATCGCGCCGGAGACGGTTTGGTTCGCCTGGGACACCGAGCTTGGCCGCGACGTGCTGGTCGAGCCCAATGTCTTCTTTGGGCCGGGGGTGACGGTGGCGGACAATGTGACCATCCGCGCCAACAGCCACATCGAGGGCGCAAGCCTGTCTTCGGGCGCCGAAGTCGGCCCCTATGCCCGCCTGCGCCCCGGCGCGGTGATCGGCGAGAAGGCCAAGGTCGGCAATTTCGTCGAGATCAAGAAGGCCGTGCTGGGCAAGGGCGCCAAGGCCAACCATCTCTCCTACATCGGCGATGCCGAAGTGGGCGCCGGGGCGAACATCGGCGCGGGTACCATCACCTGCAATTACGACGGCTACTTCAAGTACAAGACGATCATCGGCGAACGCGCCTTCATCGGTTCGAACAGCTCGCTGATCGCGCCGGTGAAGATCGGAGCGGACGCCATCGTCGGTGCGGGCAGCGCGGTTTCGCGCGATGTGGCCGATGGCGAACTGCGGCTGGTGCGCGCCGAGCAGCTGATCAAGCCCGGCTGGGCCGACCGGTTTCACGATGCGATGAAGAAGAAAAAGGCGGAAGGGAAGAAGGGGTAGTTCTAGCCATCGGCTGACAGGCGCCACTGGAATAGACCGCCTTTTCAGCTGGCTGGTTCACAAAGTGTTCAACAAGGCGGCCGAAAAGTCCGCGCTGCCAACTTTTCCGGGAAGGGA
>JAYRPK010000104.1:0-2413 GCA_041911195.1 Novosphingobium sp.
GGCCGCAGCGCAATCGCTTCTCCGTTATCGCCCATTGTCAACCTCGATCTAGCACTCAAGTGCAATATTCAAACCTCCTCTGCCGCAAACGGACGGCCAGTGCAAGCGGCTGCGGAATAATCGCGAGAGGAATTGTTGACGCCGGGGCAAAGTCGCCATAATTACACCCTTGTGCAAATTTCGTGAGGAGAGGGCCAAGCCATGACTGCCACGCAAGCCGCAATTCCGGACCATGTCCCTCCGCATCTGATCGGCAATTTCAACTTCTACAATTCGCCGCAAATGGTGCCGACCGCAATGGGCGATCCGCAAGCGGCGACCAGCGTGCTGCACCAGGGCCCGCCCGTGTTCTATGCGCCCAACAACACCCGCAACGGCGAGGGCACCTGGGTGGTGGTGCGCGCGGAAGACCAGCGCCGCGTGCTGCAGGATGGCGAGACCTTTTCGAGCAACCGCCGCCTGTTCTCCTCGGCGCTTGGCGAGGACTGGCCGCTGATCCCGCTGGAGATCGATCCGCCGGACCATGCCATGTGGCGTTCGCTGCTCAATCCGCTGCTTTCGCCCAAGCGCGTCGTCGCGCTGGAGCCGGTGGTGCGGGCCCGCGCCGCGGAGCTGATCGAGGGGATCAAGGCGCGCGGCAACAGCTGCGACGTGATGAACGAGTTCTGCTTTCCCTTCGCGGTCAGCATCTTCCTGCAGTTCCTCGGCATCGATACCAGGATGCTGGAAACCTTCGTCGACTGGGCAATGGATGTGCTGCGCGGCGCGCCGGAACAGCGCACGGCGGCGGCGCGCAAGTTCCTTGGCTATCTCGACGAACTGCAAGCCTTGCGCCGGGCCGAGCCGACCGACGACTTCATGAGCTTCGTGACGCAGGCCGACATCTTCGGCCGTAAGATGACCGAGCAGGAAGTGCGGGCCATGGGCGTGCTGCTGCTGATCGGCGGGCTCGATACCGTGGCCGCCGCGCTGGGCTTCGATTTCTACTGGCTGGCGAAGAACCCCGAACAGCAGGCGCTTCTGCGCGCCGAACCGAAGCGGCTGGTGCTGGCCGCCGAGGAACTGCTGCGGGCCTATCCCACGGTCACTCCCACTCGCATGGCGACGCGCGACGTCGAGGTGAGCGGCGCGCCGATCCGCAAGGGCGAGCTGGTTGCCTGTCCCTCGATGACCGCGAACCGCGACCCGGCGGAATTTGCCGATCCTGACGCCATCGTGCTCGACCGCGAGGACAACCGCCACGTCGCTTTCGCCTATGGCCCGCACCGCTGCCTGGGATCGCACCTGGCGCGGCGCGAGATCGTCATCGGGTTGGAGGAATGGTTGGCCCGGATCGGACCGTTCCGGATCAAGGAGGGGACTACGCCGATCACCCATGGCGGCTTCGTTTTCGGCATCGACGAGCTTATCTTGGCCTGGGATTGAAGGGAGACCGGAAAATGACGATGCGCCTCAAGGTCGATGGCTCGAAGTGCCAGGGAAATGCCCGCTGCTGGGCGGTGGCGCCCGACCTGTTCGACCTGAATGACGAGGGTTATCTGGAGGACGCGGTGATCGAAGTCCCGGCGGGCGAGGAGCAGATGGCCACGCGCGCGGCGCGGGCCTGCCCGGAGCGGGCGATCGAGATCCTGGAGGATTGAGGCCATGCGGGCGAGGCCGCTTCGCCGCGCCTTGCTGGGCTGTGCAGCCGTCGCCGGACTGGCCGGCAGCCTCGCATCGGCGCAAACCTTGCCGTCGCCGCCCGCCGGCGCCACGCTCCAGGATGCGGGCAAGCCGCAATGGCCCGAACCGGTGCGCGCACCGGCAGGCGCGCCCAATGTGCTCGTCATCATGACCGACGATGTCGGCTTCGGCTCCTCGTCCACATTCGGCGGGCCGGTGCCGACGCCAACCTTCGATATGCTGGCGAAGGAAGGGCTGCGGTATAACCGCTTCCACACCACGGCGATCTGCTCGCCCACCCGCGCCTCGCTGCTGACCGGGCGCAATCCGCAGGCAGTGGGCGTCGGCTATGTGGTCAACTGGTCGAGCGGGTTCGACGGCTACAATTCGATGATCCCCAAGAGCGCGGCGACCCTGCCGCAGGTGTTGCGCGCCAATGGCTATGCGACGGCCATGTTCGGCAAGAGCCACGTCACGCCCGAATGGGAAATGACGCCCACCGGCCCGTTCGACCGCTGGCCGACGGGGCTTGGCTTCGACTATTTCTATGGCTTCCTCGGCGCGGACAGCTCTGCTTTCGAGCCTTCGCTGGTCGAGAACACCACGCCGGTGCCCGCGCCGCGCCAGCCCGACTATCACCTCGATCGCGACCTTGCCGACCATGCCATTGCCTGGATCGGCCAGCAGCAGGCGACCGCCCCGGACAAGCCCTTCTTCGTCTACCTCGCGCCCGGCACCGCCCATGCGCCCA
>JAYRPK010000105.1:0-4032 GCA_041911195.1 Novosphingobium sp.
CGCCACGCCGGCCAGCAGAACCAGTTGCGGCGCGAGCGGCGCCCTTAGGTCGACGAAAGGCGGCAGGATCGCCGAAACATAGACCAGCCCCTTCGGATTGCCGACAGCCACGGCGATGCCGTCGCGAAAGGCATGGGCGGCAGGGCGCGCTGCCGACCTGGCCTCCTCCGCATGGCCCTTCAGGGCCCCGTACAGCGCCTGCAGGCCCATCCAGGCGAGGTAGAGGCCACCCGCCTGCGTCAGGCCCGCAAAGGCCATCGGCGCGGCCTGCAGCACCACTCCCAGCCCCAATGCCGCCATGACGAACCACACCAGATTGCCCGCCTCCAGCCCGGCCATCGCCGCCAGCCCGCTTGACCGGCCGCGCCAGACGGACTGGGTCATCACGAACATCATGTTGGGGCCGGGCACTACGCTGCTGAGGGTGGTGGCAAGGGCAAAGGCGGCGAGCTTTTCGTAATCCATCCAGCCTCAGAACCGGTTGTAGCTCAGCACTTCCGAAACCGGCTTGCGCCAGGCGCGCTTGAAATCCGTGCCTTCGGTATAGGCGATCGGGAAGAAGCCGACCTGGGTATATTGCTCATAGGGAATGCCCAGAAGCTGCGCGATTTCCCTCTCCCGCCGCGTCGTCACCGTCGCCCAGATCGAGCCCAGCCCGCGCTCGCGCAGGGCCAGCATGAAGCTCCATACTGCCTGGACAATCGAGCCCCACATCGAGGCCTGCGCGACGACGTCCTTGCCGTCCGGCCGGCCCGGCATCAGTGGGATCAGCACCGCGGGCATGTGCGGCAGCTTGTCGACCAGGGCCATGGCGCTGGCGAGCACCCTTTCATCGCGCTCGTTGACGCCCAGCGGGTTCTCGGTCGGCTTCGAGCCGTCATTGAGCAGGCCCATCGCCGCGACATATTCACCAGCCAGCTTGCGGATCATGTCGCGGTCGTCGACCACGATCCAGCGCCAGGTGTTGCGGTTGGAGCCGTTGGGCGCCTGCAGCGCCAGCTCGAGGCATTCCTCGATCAGCTCGCGCGAAACCGGCCGCGTAACATCCAGCCGCCGGCGCACCGCGCGGGTGGTGGTCAGCACTTCATCGACGCTGAGGCCCAGCTTCATGGCATTGTCTCCCGGATAGGACCGGGAGAGTGTAGCCGAACCCCAGGCAGCCTCAACCCGTCTCGGGACCCTACTCGTCCGGATCGCCGGGCGCGGGCGCGCCGGGCATCGAGGCGATGGCGACCGGCGGCACGTCGGGATCGATCTCGGGCACTTCGACGATCCCGCGACCGACATGGCTGTGATGGCGGCTGTAGAGGAAATAGACGAAAAGGCCGATCACCGCCCAGATGGCGAACAGCATGAGCGTGTAGCTGTCGAGACTGAAGAACAAATAGGCGCAGCCGATAATCGCCAGTGGCGCAACCAGCATGACCGCCGGGGTGCGGAACGGGCGATGCCGCCTGGGATCGGTCCGGCGCAAAACCATGACGGCGATCGCCACCATGGCGAAGGCGAACAGCGTGCCTGAATTGGAAATATCCGCCAGCGCACCGACCGGGAACAGCGCCGCGAAGATCGCGACGACGACACCGGTGATAATCGTCACCACGTGTGGTGTGTGATATTTGGGGTGAATCCGGCTCAGCCGTTCGGGCAGCAGGCCGTCGCGGCTCATGACGAAGAAGATGCGGGTCTGGCCGAACATCATCATCAGCACCACCGAAGGCAGCGCAAGCCCCGCCGCCAGGCCCACCAGGTTGCCGATCTGCTGCCAGCCGATCGACCGCAGGGTCCAGGCCAGGGCCTCCTTCGAGCAGACAACCGCCTGACTGCCGATGTCGGCGCAGGCCGCCGCCATGGCAGTGGCGTTGCCCGGCGCAATGCCCTTGCCCGCACTGTCGAGCAGCGGCTGCGCGCCGACCGTGCCGATCACCCCCGAGGCGACCAGCAGGTAGAACACGGTGCAGATGGCAAGGCTGCCGATCAGGCCGATCGGCATGTTGCGTTGGGGATTCTTGGTTTCCTCTGCCGCTGTCGAAACCGCGTCGAAGCCGACATAGGCGAAGAAGATCGATGCCGCCGCAGCCGATATGCCGCTGAAACCAAGCGGCGCGAAGGGTTCGAAATTGGTGGAATTCATCACCGGCACGGCCAGCACGACGAATGCTGTCAACGCGGTGATCTTGACCACCACCAGCACGGCATTGACCATGGCGCTCTCACGCGTGCCGATGACCAGCAACCAGGTGACCAGCAGCGCGATGACGAATGCAGGCAGGTTGATATAGCCGCCGACCTGGATCGCGGTGGCCAATTCGGCCGTCGGCGTCGCCCCGAAGGCGAGCTTGATGTGCGCGATCAGGGCATTGGCGTTGACCAGTTCCTGCGGCAGGGAAATACTCAGATATTCTCGCAATAGCCCGACGAAATAGCCTGACCAGCCGACCGAAACCGCACCCGCCGCCACCGCGTATTCCAGCACCAGCGCCCAGCCGACCAGCCAAGCCAGCAGCTCGCCCATGACGGCATAGCTGTAGGTATAGGCCGAGCCCGAGACCGGCACCATCGAGGCCATCTCGGCATAGCAAAGCGCGGCAACCGCGCAGACCACGCCGGCGATGATGAAGCTCAGCAGCATGCCCGGTCCGGCCTTTTGCGCGGCTTCGGCGGTCAGCACGAAGATGCCGGTGCCGATGATCGCGCCGACCCCCAGCATGGTCAGCTGGAATGCCCCCAGCGAGCGGTGCAGCGATTTCTTCTCCGCTGTCGCCAGGATGGCGTCGAGCGGCTTGACGCGTCCGAACATGCGAGACTCCCCAACCTTACCTTCGGATGGGGAAGCTAGCGGCATGGGGGGCCATGGCAAGCATGAAAGCACGCCCTTCCCCAGCTTCGCGCAAGCGCCTAATAGCAGCAGCCATGTCCACCACCTTCCAGCTCGACACCGCGACCAGCCGCGCCCACCCCACGCCCGCGCCGATGCGGCGGCTGACCGTGCCCGCGATCCGCAAGCGCAAGCAGGACGGCGTCACTGCCGAGCCCATCGTCATGCTCACCGCCTACACTGCCCGGCAGGCGCAATTGCTCGATGCGCACTGCGACCTGCTCTTGGTCGGCGACAGCCTGGGCCAGGTGATCTACGGGCTCGATTCGAGCGTGCCGGTGACTCTCGACATGATGGCGGCGCACGGCGCGGCGGTGGTGCGCGGCTCCTATCATGCCGTGGTCGTGGTCGACATGCCCTTCGGATCCTATGAGCAGAGTCCCGCGCAAGCCTTTGAATCGGCGTCGCGCCTGCTCAAGCAAACCGGCTGCGCCGGAGTCAAGCTGGAAGGCGGCGAGGCCATGGCGGAGACCGTGGAGTTCCTCGTCAAGCGCGGCATCCCGGTGATCGGCCACGTCGGGCTGACACCGCAGGCGGTCAATGTGCTGGGCGGCTACGGCGCACGCGGCAAAAGCGAGGCGGAGGCGCAGAAGATCGTCACCGATGCCAGGGCGCTCGATGCAGCCGGGGCCTTCGCCATTGTCTGCGAAGGGGTGATCGAACCGCTGGCCATCGAAGTCACCAAAGCGGTCGCCTGTCCGGTGATCGGCATCGGCGGCTCGGCGCAGTGCGACGGCCAGGTGCTGGTGACCGAGGACATGCTCGGCATGTTCGAACGCGTGCCGCGCTTTGTGAAGCGATATGAAGAGATTGCCAGCGTGATCTCAGGGGCTGCCGAACGCTATGCGGCGGAAGTGCGGGCGCGGGCCTTTCCGGGGCCGGAGCAGACCTACCAGCCGAAATAGGGCTCAGGCAAACAACCCGCCGTATTCCGCCCGCAGCGCCGCCTTCTGCACCTTGCCCATGGCATTGCGCGGCAGGGCGTCGACCACGATCGCCCGCCGCGGCTGCTTGAACCGGGCAAGGCTGCCTGCGATGCCGGACAGGATTGCCTCCTCGCTCAGCTCCGCCCCTTTCTCGCGCGCGACCACAGCGACGACGCCCTCGCCCATGTCCGGGTGCGGTACGCCGATCACCGCGCTTTCCTCCACCCC
>JAYRPK010000106.1:0-8118 GCA_041911195.1 Novosphingobium sp.
ATATTCTCGTCAACAATGCCCAGACGCTGAGCCTGCCGGTGCCGCTGGCGGAACAGGACGACGCGCTGATCGAAGGCATCATCCACTCCGGCCTGTTCGGCACCCTCTATTTCATGCAGGCGGCCTATCCCGCACTGGCCAGGCAGGGCGGGGCGGTGATCAACATGGGCTCGGGGCAGGGCACCATCGGCGGTGCGGGCACGGCTTCCTATGCCGCCGCCAAGGAGGGCATCCGCGCCGTGTCGAAGGTCGCCGCGCGCGAGTGGGGGCGGCAGGGCATCCGGGTCAACACCATCTGCCCCGGCGCCTGGAGCGACAGCATGGAGGCCTGGGCCGAAGAGCGGCCCGAGGAAATGGCCATGTTCACCGCCCAGACCTCGTTCGGCCGCTTCGCCGACGGCTATCGCGACGTCGGCCGGCTGGCGGTGTTCCTAGCCGGACCGGACTGCTTCATGACTGGCCAGACCTTCCACATCGATGGCGGCAACCTGATGCCTTAGCGGCTGGCGGCCGCGATCAGGACCTCCGCCAGTTCCTCGGGCATACTCAGGAACGGGCTGTGGTCGCAATCGAGCGTCACCACCTCCGTCCCCGGCGCCAGTTCCTGCATGATGCGCTGGCCGGCGATCGGGATCGTGCGGTCCTGCAGGCACTCGACATAGAGGCGCGGCACGCTGCCCCAGCGTTCGGCGGTCAGGTTCATGTGCGTGCGCAAAGGCCCCATGGGTTCGGCCACGAGCCGCTTCATCGCCGCCAGCGCCAGGTCCGGCGGTGAGAGCTGGGCGAACATTTTCACAGCGTCTTCGGCCGAGACCTGCCAGCCAGTCTGCCCTTCGCGCCTGGCGATGAATTCCCGGGTTTCCTCGTCCGGCGGGAACGCGGCGCGGATACTGGAGCCGGATTCGCCGTCGGGCGGCATCAGCGCGCAGATGTAGACCAGCTTGTCCATCGCCGTGGGGTCAAGCTCGGCCGCCGCGCCGATGTTCAACCCGCCGCGGCTGTGCCCGGCCAGCACCAATGGCGCATCGCCGATCCGCAGGCGCATGGCTTGGCACTGGTCGAGGGTGAAGCGGGCCCAGCCGTCGAGCGTCACCGCCTCCAGCGTCTCCGGATCGCCGCCCATGCCGGGCAGATCCGGCGCGAAGACGGTATGCCCCTTGCTCCGGAGAATTTCGGCGACCCTGTCGAAGCACCAGCCACCGTGCATTGCGCCGTGGATAAGGACGAAACCGGCCACTGCGCCTACCTTATTGCCAATGTGCCGAGCACGCCGCCATCGACCGCCAGCTCCTGTGCGGTGACATGGCTGGCATCGTTGGACAGCAGGAAGGCGGCGACCGCGCCGGCCTCTTCGGGCCTGCCGATCCGCCCTTGCGGCGTGGTCGAAACCATGGCACCCACGGCCTCGGGCGGCGCGCCGTTCATCATCGGCGTGTCGATGAAGCCGGGGTGGAGGCAATTGCAGCGCACCCCGCTCGCCGCCACTTCCATTGCCACGGTGCGCGCCAGGCCAAGCGTGCCGTGCTTGGAGACGCAATAGCCCATGTTCCCCGCCATGCCGCGCACCGCGCCCAGCGTCCCGGTCAGCAGCACCGCGCCCTTGCCGCGCTCCACCATGGCGGGCAGCACGTGCCGCAGCGCCCAGAACGGGGACCAGACGTTGACCCTGAGGCAGAGCTCGAAGTCCTCGTCGGTATAGTCGCTGGTCAGCGCATAGGCGCCCGGCGCCGCGGCATTGAGGAACAGGCCGTCGATCGGGCCATTGTGGGCGATCGCCGCGTCAAGCGCGGCAAGCAACTCGCCCTTCAGGCCGACGTCGCAGGGAATGGCGAAGGCCATGGGCCCGATTTCCTTGGCGGCTTCGTTCAGCACGTCGGCCCGCCGCGCGAGCAGCGTCACCTTGCCGCCCAGCTTGACGATCCGCTCCGCCGTCGCGCGGCCAATGCCGGTGGAGCCGCCGGTGATGACGACGTGCTGTCCGGTGAAATTCACTATTGCTCTCCCTTGGCTATGAATTGCGCCCATGCCGCCGCACGCGGATCGTCGCTGGATTGCGGCGACCATTGCCGTTCCATCTGCGCTCTCGCCTGGGCTTCGTCCATGCCTCTCTCGCGGTTGTAGCGATAGAAGAAGGCGGAAACGCGCCAGTTCATGATGCAGTGGACGTGCACCGGCCCGTCGCCCGCTTCATAGGCGGCGCTGAAGGCTTGGTAGTGGCTCTCGTCCGGCTCTTCGAACGGCACCGGGATATGCGTGTAGCGCAATCCCGCGCGCGCCATCAATTCCGCCTCGCCGGCGAGCGCGCCGGGCGAATCCTCCAGAGCAAGGTTGATGACATGGCGCACGCCCAGGCCGGCGAGCGCGGCGACGTCGTCCGCCGTCAGTCGGCCCGAGGTCGTGGTGCGGGCATCGAGCCTTTGCCAGCAGGCGATATGATCCGGGTCGTTGGGCACCTGCCGATCCTTTCTTCTGCGGGGCAACGTGTTATCCTTGCAGCGGGAAGAGGCAAGGCGGGAGATTTCGGCGATGTGCGATGAATTCACGGAAGAGGCCGAGGATGAGGCGCTTTCGCGGCGCGGCCTTTCGCGCAGGCGCTTTGCCGCCATGGGCGCGGTTGCGGCGCTGGTCGCCTGTTCCGGCGCGGGGCAGGGGGCATCGCGGCGCCTGACCGAAGGCACTGTGCAGGTGCCGACCCCCGATGGCACGGCCGACGCCTATTTCGTCCGCCCGGCGCGGGGCCGCCACCCCGGCGTGATCCTGTGGCCCGATATCGCCGGGCTGCGCGATGCCTTCAAGGCCATGGCGCGGCGGCTGGCCGGCGAGGGCTACGCAGTGCTGGCGGTCAATCACTATTACCGCGCCACACCGGCGCCGGTGCTGTCCGCATTCGGCGAGTGGCGCACGCCCGAAGGACAGGCAAAGATGCGGCCCGCCCTGGCGACGATCTCGAACGAAGGCACCATGCGCGATGCTATCGCCTTCGCCGCATTCCTCGATCGCCAGCCGGGGGTCGACAAGCGCCGCAGGATCGGAACGCAAGGCTATTGCCAGACCGGTAGCTTTGCCGTTCGTTCCGCTCTTGCCGTTCATGAGAGGATCGGCGCGGTTGCCTCGTTCCATGGAGGCGGGCTGGTGGGCACTGCGGCCGACAGCCCCAGCCAGCTGCTTGCCCGCACCCGGGCATCCTATCTGTTCGCCATTGCCCGCAACGACGATACGCGCGCTCCGGGCGACAAGGACGCACTTCGGCAGGCCGCCGCTGCCGCCGGCCGACCCGCCGAAGTGGAAGTCTATCCTGCCGACCACGGCTGGTGCGTGCTCGACAGCCCGGTCTACGACCAGGTTCAGGCCGACCGGGCCTGGGCGCGGCTGCTGTCGCTTTATGCCAAGTTATGATTGCCCGCAGCCATTAGGACGCTAACATGATCCGGATTTGACCAGGAGGCGGACGATGGGCGGCGTACTGTTATTGCTGTTTATTGTGGTGGTGGTGTTCCTGCTGATGGCGGTTCGCGTCGTCAGGCAGGGCTATGTCTACACGGTGGAGCGGCTGGGCAAATTCGTCCAGGCGGCGCCGCCGGGGCTCTTGATCGTGGTGCCGTTCATCGATCGCATCGGACACAAGGTCAACATGATGGAGCAGGTGCTCGACATCCCCGGCCAGGAAATCATTACCAAGGACAACGCCATGGTCGGCGTCGACGCGGTGGTGTTCTTCCAGGTGCTGGAGGCGGGCAAGGCGGCCTATGAAGTCGCCAACCTCTATGTCGCGATCATGCAGCTGACGACGACGAACCTGCGCACCGTGATGGGCTCGATGGACCTCGACGAGACGCTGTCGAAGCGTGACGAGATCAACGCCCGGCTGCTCAACGTGGTAGATCATGCCACCGCACCCTGGGGGATCAAGATCACCCGCGTCGAGATCAAGGACATCCGTCCGCCGGCCGACATCTCCAACGCCATGGCCCGCCAGATGACGGCCGAACGCGAGAAGCGCGCCCAGATCCTCGAGGCCGAGGGCCTGCGCGCCGCCGAGATCCTGCGCGCCGAGGGCGAGAAGCAGGCGCAGATCCTTTCGGCCGAGGGCCGCAAGGAAGCCGCCTTCCGCGACGCCGAGGCGCGCGAACGCGCTGCCGCCGCCGAAGCCGAGGCGACAAGGGTGGTGTCGGAAGCCATTGCCGGTTCGGGCAGCCAGGCGCTCAACTACTTCATCGCTCAGAAATACACCGAGGCGGTCGGCCTGTTCGCCACTTCGCCCAATGCCAAGACCATCCTGTTCCCGGTCGAGGCGACCCAGTTGATCGGCACGGTCGGCGGCATCGGCGAACTGGTCAAGGATGCGCTCGGCGGCAAGAAGGAGTAACGCCATGGAGACATCGGGCATCTTCGAGGCCCATTTCGCCTGGCTCGCCTTGGGCCTGGCGCTCGCCGCGCTGGAGCTGGCCTTCCCGGGCGTCTTCCTCATCTGGCTGGGCGGGGCGGCCCTCGCGGTGGGGCTTCTCACTTGGTTCGTGCCGATCTCGGTGCCATTGCAGGTGCTGGTTTTCGCGGTGCTGGCCGTGGTGGCGCTCTATGCCGGCAAGCAGTGGCTCAAGGCGCACCCGCTCGACGCCGCCGATCCCAATTTGAACGATCGCGGCGCGCGCGCGGTGGGAGAGAACGTGGTCGTCACCCATGCCATCGACGGCGGTTCGGGCCGGGTCAAGCTGGGCGACAGCGAATGGATCGCCAAGGGGCCGGATGCCGAGCCGGGAACGCGCATGCGGGTGGCCGGGCACGATGGCGCGGTGCTGATCGTGGAGCACTTGCATTAGGCCTGGCCGGCAGCGGTTGAACGGCAATGCGCGTGCCGGCCCGTTCAGCGGGCCGGAAAGATAAGAAATTGGGGAGAGAAGGCATGGCATCGATCGATTTGCGCAAGATTGTGCCCGCGCTGGGCGCTATTGCTCTGGCGGGCGCGACCGCGCCATTGGCCGCCACGGAGGCCCCGCCGCAGCCGATCCTGGGTACGCCGGAGCAGGATGCGGCGGAAAACCTGGTTCTCGAACTGCTGCAGCACCCCGACATCAAGGCCATCCAGGCCTCGCTGCGCGAACAGTTGCGCCAGACCGAGATCGGCCGCACGCGCGACGGCGCGGCGACTGCGGACCGCGCGGTGGACTGTCTCACCGCGTCGATGTTGTTTCACGTCGTCTCCCAATACCAGGAGCGGCCCTATTATGTCTGGGGCACGGAAGACACGCCACGCGAATGGCGCGGCCGCAGCGTACCATGTGTCGGCACGGCCGGGGACAATCCGGACAATATCTATCGTTCCGCAACCCTTGAAGGCGGCGTCCGCTACGAAATCACCGGGCGGCTGGATCCCAAGCGCCGCGCGACGCAGTTCATCTTCCAGATCGGGCCTGGCGAGGCCAGCATCGCGCCCAACCTGGCAACGGCCGGGCCCGAGGCGGTCAAGGTGCTGGGAGCTTTCGACGACCAGCACATGCATATTGCGCCGGACGGGACCTTTCGCCTGACGATAGGCGGCGCGAGCGGGGCGCCGGATCATGTCGTCACGCCTCCCGGCCCGGTTTCCGGCGGCTTTCGCGATACCATGGCGGACTGGAGCCAGGAGCCGGCAATAATCGCCATTCGCCGGCTCGATCCCGGTTCCGCCCCCGTTCTCAACAAGGATGAGATTCGCCGCGTGGCTGTCGGCCGGCTGGGTGACTACGTGCGCAACTGGAGCCAGTTCGCCACTTTCGGCTTCGGCGGCCTTAAGCCCAATACCCACAATCCGCCAACGGGCCGCGCCGGCGGCTGGGGCTTCGTCATGGGCATTCGCTACCAGCTTGCCGAGGACGAGGTGGCGGTGGTCACCATTGCGCGCGGGGCAGCGAAGTATACCGGCTTCCAGGTGGTCGATCCCTGGACCATCGCTGCGGACGCGCGCAGGTTCCAGACCAGCCTCAACATCACCCAGGCAACGCCGGACAGGGACGGAAACTACACCTACGTGATCTCGCCCAGCGATCCGGGCGTCGCCAACTGGCTCGATACGACCGGGCTGCGCGATGGCTTCGGCATCGTCCGCTGGCAGGCAGTCCCGGCGGCAATGACCAACGAGGGGCTGATGCGGGGCTTTCGCGTGATCAAGCTGGCGGATGTCGCGAAGCTGCGCGGCGTTGCCCGTGTGACGCCCGCGCAGCGCCGGGCCCAACTCGAAAAGCGGGCGGCCGACTGGGCGCGGCGGTTGCGGTAATCGCGCTCCGGGCCCATATCGCCGCCATCGGGAGATATAGAATGACCGACAAGATCGAGATGACCGACGAGGAATGGCTGCAGAAGCTGGGCCCGGAGAAATTCCATATCCTGCGCCAGGCCGGCACCGAGCGCGCCTTCACCGGCGAGTATGAGCAGAACAAGGCCGAAGGCATGTATTTCTGCGCCGGCTGCGGCGCGCCGCTGTTCGCTTCAGACAAGAAGTACAATTCCGGCTCGGGCTGGCCCAGCTATACTGAGCCGGTTGCCGACGAGGCAGTCGAGGAACTGCGCGATTCTTCGCACGGCATGGTCCGCACCGAAGTGCGCTGCGCCAAGTGCGAAGGCCACTTGGGTCATGTCTTCCCCGACGGCCCGGGCGAAAATGGCCTGCGCTATTGCATCAACAGCGCCTCGCTCGATTTCAAGCCGAAGGAATAGGCATCCTCCCCCCAATTTCGATTGAGGGAGGATAACCTCCCGGCCGGCTTTGTCTGTGTCGTTCACCCTATGTTAGGCATAAACGATGCAATGCGCAGCCATGCAGCGACACGGGCGCCCGTGACAGGGGAAATCCGGCCAGATGGCACGTAGCGACAACCTGCGTCGGGCGGTTCCCGAACGCGCGCCTCCTCCTCCGCCCCCGCGCAGGCCCAAGCAGCGTTCGCGGCTTGGCCGGTTCTTCCGGAGGCTGTTCGTCTGGGGCTTCGCCCTGGGCCTGCTGGCGACGATCGCGCTTGCCGTGACCGTGGGCATCACCGCCCAGTCGCTGCCCAGTTTCGAACAGCTCAAGAGCGCCCCCAACGGCCAGCAGATGATCGTGGTGCGCGCCCGCGATGGCAGCGAGCTGGTCACGCTCGGGCCCAGCTATGGCAAATGGCTGAGCTACAACGAAATTCCGAATATCATGAAGGACGCCATGGTTTCGGTGGAAGACCGCCGCTTCCGCTCGCACCCCGGCGTCGATCCGATCGGCATCGCCCGTTCGTTCTTCGTGCGTTATCAGAGCGGCCGCTTCAAGCAGGGCGGCTCGACCATCACCCAGCAGCTCGCGCGCAACATCTTCCTCAACAACAGCCGCACGGTGGATCGCAAGCTGCGCGAAGCGGTGCTGGCCATGGCGCTTGAATGGAAATTCTCCAAGAACCAGATCCTCGAGCTCTATCTCAACAAGGTCTATTTCGGCGGCGGCGCCTATGGCGTGGATTCTGCATCGCGCAAGTTCTTCGGCCACCCCGGCACCGGGATCACGCTGCCCGAGGCGGCGATCATCGCCGGGCTGGTCAAGGCGCCATCGCACTATGCGCCGACCGCCGACGCCCAGGCTGCGGTCGACCGCGCCAAGACCGTGATCGAAGTCCTGCAGACCAATGGCACGATCAGCGCGGAACAGGCGGCCAATGCCAACCCCGCATCGGTGAAGCTGGCGCAGGAAAGCAACCAGAACGCGGTGCGCTATTTCACTGACTGGGCCTTGCCCCAGCTCGATATGGTGGTGACCGACAGCACCGATCCGATCGAGGTCTGGACCACGCTCGACCCGGCCATGCAGAATGCCGCTACGGCGGCGATCAAGGCCAACGTTCCTGGCGGCGCGCAGGGCGCGCTGGTCAGCATGGACCGAGACGGCGCGGTGCTGGCCATGGTCGGCGGCACGGATTACGTTTCTTCGAACTACAACCGGGCGGTCAATTCGGTGCGCCAGCCGGGCTCGGCGTGGAAATTGTTCGTCTATCTCGCGGCGCTCGAAGCAGGCTACAAGCCGAATGATCGGGTCGTCGACGAGCCGGTGACCATCGGGGAGTGGAGCCCGCGCAATTCGGGCGGCACCTATGCCGGCGAAATCGACGTGCGCACCGCCTTCGCCTA
>JAYRPK010000107.1:0-1550 GCA_041911195.1 Novosphingobium sp.
CGCGCGCGACGGGTCTTCGCTGGTCAAGGCGCCGAGCGCTTGATATTCCCGCACCATCGCACCGGGCGCGGTGATCGCTACGCTGAGCAATTGTTCCGGATGGCGCGCATAGGCATTGCTGATCGCGCGGCGCAGCGGCTCCGCCATCGACGGGGCGACACCTGTGATGCCAAGGAAGATCAGCGTCGCATCGAAGGCCTTGGCACCCAGCACGATGTCGAGCGTCTGTTCCATGAGGTCGTGGTTGGTCGTCACCAGTCCGGTCATGTCGATCGGGTTGTGCGGGCTGCACGCCGGCACCAGCGCGCGCAATGCGGCCTGGGCGTCATCGGGCAACTGCCCCATGCGCATGCTGGCATCGCTGACAAAGTCGGCAATCTGCACGCCCACTCCGCCGGAAATGCTGATCACGCCGATCCGATCGCCGTTCAGGGGGCGCTTGAGGCTCAGCGCCGATGCGACATCGAGCATTTCGTCCGTGGTGCGCGGGCGATAGACGCCGTATTTCTCGAACAGCGCGTCATAGACCTTGTCCTCGCCGGTGAGTGAGGCGGTGTGCGAGGCCGCGGCCTTGCTGCCCTCGGCGGTCCGCCCCACCTTCATCATGATGACCGGCTTGCCCAGCGCCTGCGCGGTTTCGAGCGCGGCGATCAGGCTGTCGCCGTTTTGCACCCCCTCGACATAGCCCAGCAAGATCTCGTTCTTGGGCTGCGCCGCCATCCAGCCCAGCGCCTCGCCGACATCGACATCGGCCTCGTTGCCGGTCGTAAGCCATTGGCTGAGCCCCAGTCCGCGCATCATCAGGTGCTTCAGAAGGTAGCCGCCATAACCGCCGCTCTGGCTGGCGACCGCGATATTGCCCGGCTTGCCGACGCCTTCTTCCAGTGCCGACGCGAAAGTTGCGTAGAAACGCCGGTGCGCATTGAACAGCCCCATGCAATTGGGCCCGAGCAGGCGCATGCCGGCTTCGCGCGCCATGGCCAGCACCCGGTCCTGCAACGCGCGGCCTTCCTCGCCCATCTCGGAAAAACCGGCGCCATAGAGCACTGCCGAGCGCACCCCCTTGGCAATGCATGCCTCCAGCGCCGCCAGCGTGGCCTCAGCCGAGATCGCAAGAATTGCGCAATCGACAGGTCCTTCGATTTCCCCGATCGCAGAGTAGCACTTCAGCCCCTGAATTTCCTCGCGCCCCGGATTGACCGGATAGATGCCACCGGCAAAACCCGCATCGAGCAGGTACTGGATTGGCCGTCCGCCAAAGCGCCGCTGGTCGCTCGACGCGCCGATGATCGCCACGGACTGAGGCGCGAACAAGGCATCGAGGCTGTTTGTCGGGTCCACGTCTTATTCTTGGCTGGCTTTGCGCTTTGTTCCAATGCCCGTCTGCCTGTCAGCATGTATATGTTAGGTCCGGCGCCGATGACTTGCGCCGCGAATTACAGCGCGTAGGGATTGGGCGATGGACCTGACGATCAGCCCGGAAGCCGAACGGCTGCGCGACGAATTCCGCGACTTCTTCGCGGCGCGCCTGCCGCGCGACATTTCCGACA
>JAYRPK010000108.1:0-5960 GCA_041911195.1 Novosphingobium sp.
CCAGCGCATGGCCGGGCCCGGCAAAGTCTCCGCCTTCTCGCAGGAGGGAGACGGTTGTCTTGGCGAGCCACGCATGCCAGTCGGCCAGGCATGGCCCTTGCGGTTGCACAGCACACGGAAAGCACCGGGACTTTCACCCGGAGGCTGGCGATCATCGCTCTGGCGGCCTTTGGCTTGCGGCTTGCGGTGCGCGCATTCGCCGGGACGCAGGCCTATTGGCGCGACGGCTACACCCTGTTCGCCGATCTCGCGCTCAGCCTGTCGCAAGGTCACGGCTATGCCTTCGCCGGAATGCCGCCGACCGCCTTCCGGGTGCCGCTCTACCCCATCCTGATCGCCGCGACATCGGGCGGCACCGGCGGCAGTGCCTGGCCGCTGATTGTCGCCCAGGCGCTGGCTTCGACCGGCACCGTGATCTGTGCCGCCCTGCTCGCCCGCCGCCGCTTCGGCGATATGGCGGGGCTGGTGGCCGGCGCCCTTTGCGCCGCCTATCCCTATTACGTGTGGCACGACCTGTCGCTGCAGGAGACCGGGCTGTTCACCTTCCTTGCCGCGCTGGCGACCTTGCTGCTGGACAGGGCGCGAAGCACCGGCGCGTTGCGCCTTGCCGCTCTCGCCGGTCTGGTCCTGGGCGCGGCGATCCTGACCCGGGCGACCTTGTTGCCCTTCGCCCTGCTGGGCTGCCTGTGGCTGGCCCTGCCCGATCGGGGCGCAGGCCCGCGAATCCGCCGCCGCCTTTCCATGACGACCCTGGCCATGGCCGCAATGGGCCTTGCGCTCTCGCCCTGGCTGCTGCGCGCCCATGCCATCACCGGCAGCTACGGACTGGGTACGGAACTGGGCGCGGCGATCTATGCCGGCAACCATCCGCTGACATTCGCCGACTATCCCGACCGCAGCATCGACCTAAGCCGGGCAAAGGTGTTCGCGGCGATCCCCCCGGGGGAGCAGGCCGAACTCGATGCCCTCGATGGCGACGAAGTCGCGCAAAGCGACTGGTTCCTGCGCAAGGGTCTCGCCTGGATCGTCGAAAATCCCGGCCAGTTCGTGCAGGGCGCGTTGCACAAGCTGTGGGCCGCCTTCCGCCCGCTGCCCAGCCCGCTGCATGGCTGGATCGGCAATCTGGGCTATGCCGCCTCATGGTGCCCGCTGCTGGTGCTTGGGCTGGCCGGCCTGTGGCGCGAGCGAGGCATGTGGCGGCGGGACCTGCCTATCTACGCCCATATCGCCGCATTCGCCGGCATCACCGCCGTGCTCTGGGCCCATACCAGCCACCGCTCCTATCTCGATGTCTACCTGATCGTCTTCGCCGCCGGGCTGTTGACACAAATATGGGCGCAATGGCGGCGAGGCCTGCGGGGAAAAGCACTACTCTCCGCCTGAGCGCGGTTGCCCCGTCACTCAGGCTGGTGCTAAGCGCGCCCTCGCAAGCAAGGATAGGGAAATGACGGCACAGGACAGGCTTTCGGGCGCACGGGTGACACTGCTTGGCGGCAGCGGCTTTCTGGGCCGGCATGTCGCGCAGGAACTGCTGGCGCGCGGCGCGCGGCTGACCTTGGCCAGCCGCCACCCTGAGCGCGCCTTTGCATTGAAGCCGCTGGGCAATCTCGGGCAGGTCCGCCTGGCCCGCTGCGATGTGACCAATCCGGAAATGGTGGCCGCGGTCGTGGCCGGGGCGGATGCGGTGGTGAACCTGGTCGGCGCCTTCGCCGGCGATCTCGACGGGCTGCAAGGACGCGGCGCGGGCCGCGTCGCGGCGGCGGCACGCGCTGCGGGGGCAAAGGCCTTTGTCCATGTCTCTGCCAATGGCGCGGACGCGGAGTCGCCGGTCGACTACGCCCGGACCAAGGCCGAGGGCGAGGAGGCGGTGCTGGCGCAGTTCCCCGGCGCCACTATCATGCGGCCCTCGATCGTTTTCGGGCCCGACGACATGTTTCTCAATCGCTTCGCCGGGCTGATAGCGATGATGCCGGTCATGCCGGTGTTCGGGCCCGAGGCCCGGCTGCAACCCGCATTCGTCGACGACGTGGCCGAGGCGATCGCCGGGGCGCTGGCCGATCCCAAGGCCCACGGCGGCAAGACCTATGAGCTGTGCGGCCCGGAAGTTCTCACCATGCTCGAGCTCAACCAGCGCATTGCCGCTGCCGAGGGCCGCGAACGCCTGTTCGCACCGTTGCCCGATGCGCTTTGCGGCGCGATTGCTCTTGCGACCGGCTGGCTGCCGGGCGCACCGATCACGCATGACCAGTGGCGGCTGCTGCAGGCCGGCAACGTTGCCTCCGGCAAGCTGCCCGGGCTCGACAAGCTGGGCATCGCGGCCCGGCCGCTGGGGCTGTTCCTCGACCGCTGGCTGGTGCGCTTCAGGAAGCATGGGCGGTTCGGAGAAAAGAGCGTGGCGCGATAGGTGCTGTGACAGCCGTCCATGGCTTCGTGACATCGCTGGCAAGGAGTGCGACGCACTCGTTCTCCAAGCACATTGTCGATGAGGCGCAACTCGTCGCCGGGATCGGCATGGCGGGAGACGTCCACTGCGGGGAGACGGTCCAGCACAGGTCGCGCCTCGCGGTGGATCCCACCCAACCCAACCTGCGACAGGTTCATTTGATTGCCAGCGAACTGCTGGAGAACCTGAACGGCAGCGGATTTTCTGTCGGGCCTGGCGATCTGGGCGAGAACATCATTACCAGCGGCATCGATTTGCTTGGCCTGCCTCGCGGTGCCTTGCTGCAGGTTGGTGACGAGGCCGTGCTGGAGATAACGGGGTTGCGAAATCCTTGCGCTCAGATCGAGGCATTTTCGGCAGGCTTGCTGGCTCAGGTTGTCGAACGAGCGCCCGATGGTTCGATTGTACGCAAGGCAGGGGTAATGGCCATCGTCGTTGCAGGCGGATCAATCCGGACTGGCGACAGAGTGATCGTGAAACTGCCACCTCCGCCACATTTTCCGCTCGATCGAGTCTAGGCAAGGAGCAGCTTAAGCATCCACGTCCGCGTAATGGCTGGGCGGCTGGATCACGTCCATCCGCTCAGCCAGCAAAGGGCGGAAGCTGGGCCGCGACTTGAACACCGAATACCAGCCGCGCGACTGGTCGTGGCCCGACCAGTCGATGCCGCCCAGGTAGTCGGCGACCGAGATCTGCGCCGCGGCGGCAAGGTCGGCGAGCGTCATCATCGATCCGGCCAGCCAGGGGCGGCGATCGATCAGGTAATCGATGTAATAGAGATGCTCGTGCGCCAGCCGCATGGCGTCGCGCAGCGCCCGTGAATCGGGCGCCTGGCGCAGGATCAGCCGCTTCTTCATCCGTTCGTTGAGCAAGGGCATGGTGACGTCGGCGTAGAAGTTCTCGTCGAACAGCGCGACCAGGCGGCGGATCTCGGCGCGCTCGGCGGCGCTGCCCCGGATCATCGGGTGGCGTTCCTCGGTCTCTTCGAAATATTCGCAGATCGCCCGGCTGTCGCACAGGGTCACGCCCTTTTCGGGATCGTGCAGCACCGGCGTGCGCCCGGCCGGGTTCATGTCGAGGAACTCATCCCGCTGTTCCCAGGGATTCTCGCGCCACAATTCATAGCCGATGCCCTTCTCGCTCATCAGCAGACGGACCTTGCGGCTGAACGGGCACAGGGGGAATTGATAGAGCTGCCACATGGCTGGCCCCTATGGCCCATGGCGTAACGGGGCGTCCAGCCGGGGCAGGCGCGACCATCGGCCAAATCAGGTGGATAAATGGACAGTAGCCATCGCATGGCACTGCGCAAGCGGCCTTTTCCCCTGCCCATGCAGGCACTATGAACTTTGGCGAATCGCAACCAACGGGAGAGACCAGATGTTCACGCACGTCGTCGTCGGCAGCAATGACCTTGCCAAGTCCAAGACCTTCTATGACGCCATTTTCGGCGCCATCGGCGGCAACCCCGGCATGGATATGGGCACGCGCCTTGCCTATGCCCACAATGGCAGCAACTTCATGGTGACGATCCCGATCAACGGCGAGCCGGCGACGTTTGCCAATGGCGGCACCATCGGCTTCTCTATGGCCAATGCCGATCAGTTGCAGGCCTGGCACGATGCCGGCGTCGCCGCCGGCGGCACTACCTGCGAAGACCCGCCGGGCGTGCGCGACCTCGGCTTCGCCAAGCTCCACCTCGCCTACCTGCGCGATCCGGACGGCAACAAGCTCTGCGCCATGCTGCCGGTGGGGTGATTTTATCATGAAGCTCCTCAACCTGCGTGTCGGCTGCAACGACATGGCCAAGGCTCGCGCCTTCTATGACGCCACCTTCGGCGCGCTGGGCCTGCCGCCCAGCAGCACGCCGCCGGAATATCCGATCCTGATGTACAAGCTGCCCGGCGGCCCCAACTTCGCGGTCGGCCCGGCACGCGACGGCAATCCGGCGACCCATGCCAACGGCGGCACCATCCTGTTCGGCGCGGACAGCGAGGATCAGGTCGCCGCCTGGCACGCGGCGGGCCTCGCCAACGGCGGCACCTGCGAAGGCAAGGCAGAGCCCAAGCCGCAGGCGCCCGGCTCGTTCGGCGCCTACCTGCGCGATCCGGACGGCAACAAGCTGGCGGCGTTCTTCAATCTCAACATCGGCTGACACGGCCATGGGAAGCGCGGTGGAAATCCTGCGGGATGGACGCCGCCTCCCCTCTGCCCGGGCATGGGTGCCCGAAGCGCCGGTGGCGCTGGAATTCAACGGCCTGGCCTATGCCGTAATGATGGCGACGCCGGCCGAACTCGAGGATTTCGCCACTGGCTTTGCCCTGAGCGAAGGGCTTGGCGCAGTTACCGATGTCGCCGTCGCCGAAGTCGACAAGGGCTGGATCGTGCGCGCCACAGTTTCCGGGCTTGGCGCCGAGCAGCTTGGCGAGCGCGTCCGCGCAAGGGTCGCGGAATCGAGCTGCGGCCTGTGCGGCATCGAGAACCTGGAAGCCGTCGCGAAACCTTTGCCCAAGGTGCCGCCGCATGCGCCGCTGGAACCCGCCGCGATCTTCGCCGCGCTGGAACAGCTCCGCGACCGCCAGCCACTCAACGACACCACCGGCGCGGCGCATGCCGCCGCATGGGCCAATGAGGCAGGCGATCTGGGCTGCCTGCGCGAGGATGTCGGCCGGCACAACGCCATGGACAAGCTGATCGGCGCCATGGCGCGGGCGGGGCAAGCGCTATCCCCCGGCTTCGTCCTTTCCACGGCACGGTGCAGCTACGAGATCGTCGAAAAGGCCGTGCGCGGCGGGGCGAGTTCGCTGGTCACGGTGTCGCTGCCGACCAGCATGGCGGTGGAACGGGCGGAGGCGGCAGGGCTCAGCCTGTGGGCGCTGGCGCGGGATGATTCGGTGCTTCTGGTGAACCCATGAAATCCTCCCTGCAGGGGAGGGGGATTAGCGCGACAACAGATAGATCGCGTGTTCCGCCCGCCAGTTCGCTGCCGCAGCCCCGATCTCGCGATCGCCGGAGAGGAACCAGGCCTGCTCTACCCTGATCCCACGCTCGGCCAGCAGGGCCTGGAAATCGGCCACGGTCAAATGGTGGATATTGGGCGTCTCGTACCAGGCGACCGGCAGCAGCCGCGTCACTGGCATCCGCCCGCCCCACAGCAGCGAGAGGCGCACCCGCCAGTGGGCGAAGTTGGGAAAGCTGACCACCGCCAGCCGCCCAATCCGCAAGAGTTCCTCCAGCGCCTTGTCCGGCCGCATCATGGTCTGCAGGGTTTCGCTGAGGATGGCGTAGTCGAAGCTCTGGTCGGGATAGAAGGCGAGGTCCGCGTCCGCGTCGCCCTGGATCACCGAAAGCCCCTTGGCGACGCAGGTGGCGACGTCTCCGGCATCGATCTCCATGCCGCGCGCATCGCAGCCGCGCTCGCGCAGCGCCTCCAGCAGCACCCCGTCGCCGCAACCGACATCGAGCACCCGCGATCCGGGCGCAACGTGCTGAGCGATGATCGCTAGATCGCGGCGCA
>JAYRPK010000109.1:0-3661 GCA_041911195.1 Novosphingobium sp.
CTGGCGCAGGTGAGCACGCCCTGACGGTGGGCCAGTTCGACCGCCTCGTTGACTTCGAGGGACATGCCGAAATCGTCGGCGGTGACGATCAGCTTGCGGCTCACGGGGCCTGCTCGCCGGCCGGGTGAAGGATGTCTCGTGTGGCGACGGCCAGCTTCTGCCCGCGCCAGCCCACCCGGCCCACCGCGAAGGCAGCGGCCCAGACCGCGAAGCTGTAGCAATCGCGCAGCCAGACGCCGAGCGGCCCGGGGACCCGCAATCCATCGGCGCGGCCGAATTTGGCGATCACCGACCATACCAGCAACCAGCGCAACAGGATTGGCAGGGCAATGCCGCCAAGCGCCAGCCAGCCCGGCTGTGCCAGCAGCAGCAAGGGCAATGGCCCGGTATGGCTCACCACAGATGCGACAAACCCCACCGGCTCAAGCCCGCGCACGGTGCGCGACCAGCGCAATTCGTGGTGGAACAGCTCGGCATGGCTGGCATCGTTCACCAGCGTCTCGGCCGTCACCGGCACAAAGCCCAGCCGGTATCCCGCCTTGTGGACCAGTTGGCCCAGCGCGGCGTCGTCGGAAAGGTGTTGCGACAGCGCCTGCAGCCCGCCCACTTCCTCCAGCACCTCGCGCCGCAACAGCGTCAGCGGGCCATAGGTAAGCGCCAGCGGAGCCAGCCGGGCATGGAGCACGGCCGTGGGCAGGAACCAGTAATCCAGGAACCAGGCGCCGAATATGCGCCAGCGGTCGCCCGCTATTCCCGGCCGCCCGCGATAGATCGCAGTCACCGCGCCAAGCCCCGGCGCGGCGAGCGAATCGATGGCGCGCTGCAATTCCCCCGGGGCAATGACGATATCGCTGTCCGACAGGGCTACTATCGGATCGAGGCCGCCGCGCGCCATGTTGATCAGGTTGCCGACCTTGGGATTGGGGCCATGCACGGTCGCATCGGCGATGAATTCGACCTGCCTGCCGGGATATCGTGCGGCCACCTGGCGCGCCAGCGCGAGCGCCGGATCGGCGGCATCGGAGACACCGAAGACGAAGCGCACCGGGCTTGTGGTCTCTTGCGACAGGAAGGATTCCAGCGCTTGCTCCAGCCCGTCTTCCAGCCCGCACAGCGGCTTCAGCAAGGTAACGCCGGGATTGGCGCTGCCCCAGCCCAAGGCCGGCTCGGGCCGGAACGCCAGCACGCTCGCCAGCGCCAGCAGCAGATAGGCCACGCCGGCCGCGGTCAGCCCGCAACCGAGCCACCATATCGCTTGGAGCAGGAAGTTCATGCCGCGCCTCTACAGCGCCCGGCCGCCCATGCCTATGGGACTTTTCCTTTCGCGTTAGTGCCCCTATGCGCCAGAGTCATGCTGACGTCATGGCTGCGCTTCGCAGTGTCCTTTTCCGCCCGCAAACCCTTCGCGATTGTCGCGGCGGCGGTAGTGTTCGTGCTGGCCTCGGTGGCATGGACCGCCGGCCACTTCGACATGTCCACCGACACCGGCGAAATGATTTCGCGGGAAACCGACTGGCGACGCGCCGAAGTGGCATTCGGCAAGGAGTTCCCGCAGCTCGACGAGAGCATCGCCGTGCTGGTCGATGGCAAGACGCCCGAACTCGCGACAGCGGCCGCGACCAAGCTCGTCGACGAGCTCAACCGCGACAAGCAGAACTTCGAGGCGGCCCGGCTGGCCGACGGCGGCGAGTTCTTTCGCAGAAACGGCCTGTTGTTCGCCTCGACGCAGGAAGTCCGCGAGACCACATCCAAGCTGATCGATGCGCAGCCCATGCTGGGGCCCATGGCGCTCGATCCCTCGCTGCGCGGAGTCGCTGCGGCGCTCGCCACTGCTGCCGGTGGAATTGCCGACGATCCGGCCGATCCGCAAGCCCAGCGGCTGGAGCAACCGCTCGGCAAGCTGCATCAGGCGATTTCGGCCCAACTCGGAGGCAAGCACGCATGGTTTTCCTGGCAGCACCTGTTCGCCGCCGAATCGGGCGATCTGGCGCCGCAATTGCGCCAGGTCGTGCTGGCCCGCCCGCACTTGCAGTACGACGATCTGCAGCCCGGCGCCGCGGCAGTCGCATCGATCCTCGATCGCGCGAAGCAACTGGGGCTCGATCCGGAACACGGCGTCACGATCAAGATCACCGGCGAAGTTCCGCTGGCCGACGAGGAATTCGGCTCGATCGAGGAAAACATCGGCATGGTCGGAGCCTTGATGGCCCTGTCGATGCTGCTCGCGCTGTGGTTCGCCACCCGCTCGATGAAGACCGTCATTGCCATTGCGCTGACGATCATCGGCGGACTTGCGATCACGCTTGCAGTGGGCCTGCTTGCCGTTGGACAGCTGACGCTGATTTCCATTGCCTTCATTCCGCTGTTCGTCGGCCTGGGCGTCGATTTCGGCATCCAGGTCAGCGTCCGCTACAATGCCGAGCGCTGGGCGGGCGCAAAGCCGCTCGAAGCGCTGGAACATGCCGCCGCCGCCATCGGCGCACCGATCCTGCTGGCGGCGGGTGCGATCTGCCTTGCCCTGGGCGCATTCCTGCCGACCGACTACACCGGCATCGCCCAGCTTGGCGTGATCTCGGCGCTGGGAATGGTCGTGGCATTGGTGCTCAACATCACGCTCTTGCCGGCCCTGCTGATGATCCTGCGGCCGCCGCCGCCCAAGCGCGAAGTCGGTTTCGTCAAGGCCGCCGCGATGGACCGCTGGCTGGAGCATAACCGGCGCAAGGTCCTGCTTGCCTTCGTCGCGGCCATGCTGGCCAGCGTGGCGACGCTGCCGTTCGTCCAATTTGACTTCAATCCGCTCAACCTGCGCGATCCCGAAACCCCGGCGATGCAGGGCCTGCGCGACCTGCTGCGCGACGAGCAGCGCAGCCCCAACACGCTGAGCGTGCTGACTGCCAATCCAGATGCCGCGCGCGTACTGGCCGAAAAGCTGAGCAAGCTTCCGGAAGTGAAGGACGCCATCACGCTCGACAGCATGATTCCCGACGACCAGCCCGAAAAGCTAGCGCTGATCGAGGATGCATCGCTGCTGCTCGACGCCACGATCAACCCGTTCGACCTCGCCCCGCCGGGTGACGATGCGCAGACCCGGGTGGAGCTGCGCCGTGCCGCAGACGAACTGCGCCGGCTTGCCGCAAGCCGCCAGGACGGCCTTGGCAAGGCGGCAGGCGATCTCGCCGGCGACCTTTCGAGGCTGGCCGATGCCGCACCGGAAACACGCCAGCGGGTGGAGACAATGCTGGTCGAGCCGCTCACCATCACGCTCGACCAGATGCGGCTTTCATTGCAGGCCTCGGCGATAGACCGGCAGAGCCTGCCGGAAGAGATCACCAGCCAGTGGCTCGCCAAGGATGGCCGGGCGGTGGTCACCGCGATTCCCAGGGGCAACAGCGCGGACAATGAAGTCATCAAGCGCTTCACTGCCGCGGTGCGCTCGGTCACGCCCGACGCGGTCGGCATGCCGGTATCAACCCAGGAGGCCGCGCGCACGGTTTCGCAGGCCTTCGTCCAGGCTGGCGTACTGGCGCTGGTGCTGGTCAGCCTGCTGCTGTTCGCCGTGCTGCGCAGTATCCGCGAGGTCGCCTATACCCTCGCGCCGGTGGTGCTGTCCGGCTTCCTGACACTGGGCAGCTGCGTGCTGATCGGGCAGCCACTCAATTTC
>JAYRPK010000110.1:0-8399 GCA_041911195.1 Novosphingobium sp.
GAAGGCTGTCGCGAAGTGCTGGTGATCGAGGAAAAACGCGGCCTGATCGAGGAACAGCTGGCCCACCTGCTGTTCAACCTGCCCGCCTCGCACCGCCCGGTGCTCTCGGGCAAGCGCGACCCTTCGGGCGCGCCGCTGGTCTCGCAGGTTGGCGAACTGGCGCCGGCTAGCGTGATGCGCGCCATCCGCGCCCGCCTGCTGGCATCCGATCTGGATGCCGCCTTCCGTGCCCGGATCGAGCGTGCGGAGGCCACCTCTGCCGCAGCCGAAGTCATCGCATCGGCAGCCGGGCTGATGCGCGCGCCCAGCTTCTGCGCCGGGTGCCCGCATAATACCTCGACCAATGTGCCCGAAGGCTCGGTCGCGATGGGCGGCATCGGCTGCCATGGTCTTGCCACCTGGCTGCCGGAGCGCCGCACGATCACGCTGTACCACATGGGCGGCGAAGGTGCGGCATGGATCGGCCAGGCGCCGTTCTCGGACATTGATCACATCTTCCAGAACCTGGGCGATGGCACGTACTTCCATTCCGGCCTGCTGGCGATCCGCGCCTGCGTAACGGCCAACGTCAACATCACTTACAAGATCCTGCTGAACGGCGCGATCGCCATGACCGGCGGCCAGCCGATCGAGGGCGAAAGCTTCGACGGGAGCGTTTCGGCGCCCCACGTCGTCAACCAGCTTCATGCCGAAGGGGTCAAGAAGATCGCGGTCGTCTCGGACGATCCGGCCCGCCATGATCGCAGTGCCTTCCCGGCAAGTGTTTCCTTCCACCACCGTGACGAACTGGACTCGGTGCAGAAGACGATGCGCGAAGTCGAAGGGGTCACCGCCATAGTCTATGATCAGGCCTGCGCCACAGAACGGCGCCGGCTGCGCAAGCGCGGCAAGGTGGCCGATCCCGATCGCCGCATGTTCATCATGCCGGAAGTCTGCGAGGGTTGCGGCGATTGCGGCGTGCAATCGAACTGCGTGGCGATCGAACCGGAAGAAACCCCGCTGGGCCGCAAGCGGCGCATCAACCAGTCGGTCTGCAATAAGGATTTCTCCTGCGTCAAAGGGCTGTGCCCCAGCTTCATTACGGTCGAGGGCGCCACCCCGCGCAAGGCGGGCCGGGTCGGCGCCACTGATGAGGATGAAGGCCACGCCCTGCCGCTGCCCCAAATTCCTGCCATCAACGATACCTGCTCGATCATGATCGCCGGCATCGGCGGCAACGGGGTTGTCACGGTTGGTGCGATTCTAGGCATGGCCGCGCATATCGAAGGCGTGGGCGTTTCGGTGCTCGACATTTCGGGTCTGGCCCAGCGCAATGGTCCGGTCACGAGCCACGTTCGCCTGATGGGGCGCGAAAGCGGCAGCCATGCCGCGCGCATCCCCGAAGGTGGCGCCGACTTAGTGATCGCCTGCGACCTGGTCGTGTCAGCCGGTGGTGAATCCGTTTCGCGGATGACCAGGGACCGCACCCGCGTCATCTATAACCGCTTTGTCGCTCCCACTTCGGCCTTTGCCACTAATCCCGATCTCGATTTCGGGGATAGCCGCTTGGCGGCGGTGATCGCCGGCAAGGTGGGTGAAGATGCGCTGTCCGGCATCGACGCTACACGCATTGCCCTGGCACGGCTGGGCGACGCGATTGGCGCGAACATGCTGCTGGTCGGCTACGCCTGGCAGAAGGGGCTGATCCCGCTGAAGCTGGAATCGCTGGAACAGGCGATCCAGCTGAACGGTGCGGCGATCCAGCTGAATCTCACCGCGTTCCGCCTTGGCCGGCTGGCGGCGATTGATCCCGATGCCCAGGCCCGCTGGACCAAGGACCGGACGATCGACGCAGTCACGCAGACCCTTGATGAAAAGATTGAGGCTCGCGCCGCGTTACTTACTGCCTTTGATGGGCCGCAGCTGGCGGAACGCTATCGCGCGCTGGTAACCAAGGCTTTCTCGGCTGAAACCGCGCTTTCCGGCAAACCGGGCGACTTCACGGACGCCGTGGCGCGTGGCTTCTTCAAGGCTTTGTATTACAAGGATGAATACGAAGTTGCGCGCCTGTTCACCGATGGCACGCTGGAGCGCCGCCTGCGCGAGAACTTCGATGGCGATCTGCGCTTGCGCTTTAACCTGGCGCCGCCGCTGCTGTCGCGGCGCGGGCCAGACGGGCGAGAACAGAAGCGCGAATTTGGGCCGTGGGTGCTGCCGCTGTTCCGACTGCTGGCCAGGCTGAAGCCGCTGCGAGGAACCGCCTTCGACATCTTCGGGATGAACGCGCACCGCCGCACCGAACGGGCGCTGGGGGCGGAATATGCCGAACTTGCCGAAAAGCTAATCGCCCGCCTCAATGCTGGCAACCTGGCCGCCGCCGCGAAGATCGCTGCCGCCTACGAGAACGTCAAAGGCTACAGCCTGGTCAAGGAAAACAAGCTGGCTACCGTGCGCGAGCAGGTTGCAAAGGGCCTTGCCGCCCTTGAAGAAGCATAGGAAAACCCGATGGACTTCAAGCTTTCACCCGACGAAATCTCCTTCGCCCGCGGCGTCCGTGCTTTCCTTGAAGAGGAAGCGCAGCACCCTGACGCACATGATTTCATGGATCCGGATCGCGATTGCCACTCGCAGCTGGCCAACAGTCCCGGACGGCGGGCCTTCTGCCGCCGCATGGCCAAGCGCGGCTACCTGGGCATGTCCTGGCCCAAAAGCTATGGCGGCCAAGAAATCCCGGGAATCTACGAATACCTGCTGAACGAGGAGCTGGCCCTGCGCGGCGCGCCACTGATCGGCAAGGGCGTGGGGTGCATCGGCAAGACCATCATCCGCCACGGCAGCGAAGAGATGAAGCGTCAGTTCCTGCCCATGATACTCGATGCCGAGGCGGAATTCGCCCTTGGCTATTCGGAACCCGGCGCCGGTTCGGATCTGGCCAGCCTGAAGCTGCGGGCCGAACCGGATGGCGATGGCTGGGTGCTCAATGGGCAGAAGGTGTGGACCACTTCGGCCAACTTCGCCGAATGGTACTGGGTGGCCGCGCGGACCGATCCCGATGCGCCCAAGCACAAGGGCATCAGCGTGTTCCTGCTGCCGATGAACACGCCGGGGCTGACCGTCCGCAAGATCGACACGCTGGGCCACCACCTGACCAACGAGGTGTTCTTCGACAACGTGCGCGTCGGCCCCGGTGCGCTGGTGGGCGAATTGAACAAGGGCTGGACCTATGTCTGCGAGGCGCTCGATTTCGAACGCTTCACCTTTTACACGGTTAACCCGCTGCTGCAGAAGTTCGAACGCGCGCTGGAAGCCCTGCGGGGGCGCACGCGCAACGGGCGCCCGCTGTCGGAAGACATCGGTGTGCGCCGCGCGGTGGGCAAGCTGGCGGCGGAGATCGAAACCGCCAAGATGCTGCAGCGCCGTGTTGTCGATTCGGCGGCGAAGGGCGGTGTGCCGGCGATCGAGGCAGCCATGTACAAGGTCTTTGCCACCCGCCTGCAACAGGTCGTGACGGATTTCGTTCTCGATCACCTAGGGCCTACGGGCCTGCTCCGCAAGGGCGCACCCGGCGCGGTCGATGGAGGAGTGTGGGAACATTTCTACCAGACGACTCCACTCGACACGATTGGCGGCGGCACGTCAGAAGTGCAGAAGAACATCATTGCCCGCCGGCACCTGGGGCTGCCGCTGGCGTGACTATCGCGCCTGACATCACCGGAACGCTCCGCTCCGAGCTGAAGGAGCTGCTGGGCCAGCCGCTCTACCGGCAAGTCAGCGATCCGGTGGAAACGGGCGCGATCCGCCTGTTCGCCGCCGCTATCGGTGACGCCCATCCCGCGTGGTGGATGGATGAACCCGAGTGCCCGCCCGCGCTGCTTTCGGCCTGGAGCCGGCCACTGATGTGGCAGCCCGGCAGCGGCGCACAAGATAGCGCCCAGGGCTTGGCGCTGCATTTCCAATTGAAGGACATGTTGGCCTTGCCGCTGGCCGTGGTGGCGGACAGCGAAACCGAAATTGGCGCTCCTTGCCGCCCGGGCATGCGTCTGGGCAGCACCCAAACGCTGGTCGGGATCGGGTCGCTGCGCACCAACCGGCTGGGCAGCGGGCGTGACTGGACCTTGCGGGTCGATTACCGTTGCGCCGCCTCCGACCTGTTCCTTGGTGCCGAGATCCTGCGGTTCTTCGCCTATGGAGCTGTAGCATGAGCGCCGTGCGCCAGACCCTGCCAGATGCGACGCGGATGGTTACCGCGCGCGACATCGTCATGGGTGCTGCCGCCAGCCGGGACTGGCAGCCCCAGCACCACGATGCCGACCATGCCCGCGCGATGAACTTGCCCGGCATCATCATGAATACGCCGACGCAGACCGGCTGGTTTCATGGCTACCTACTGGAATGGGCGGGTCGCAATGCGCGGATTGGCCGTTGGAAGCTCTCAATGCTGCGGCCGATCTGCCCGGGCATGACCGTGATTCTTGGTGGCACCGTGATCGCTAACCAGGCAGCGGCCAAGGGCGGGAATTGGCTGTGGCTGGACCTTGCCATCACGGCGCAGGGGGAAACCTGCTCAACAATGAAGGTTGTGCTTCACCAGCCGGAAGCATCGATTGACGATGCGGCGGCGGACCTGACCACCTGGGAGCCCAGCCCGTCGTTCCTGAAAAACGCCCGGGCGCCAAGCTGATGTTTGCGGGACTTGATCGCATGCGGGCTGAGCGTCGGCAGTCTTGTCTTGCGGCAGACTATCGCGCCCGTCCGCTGCCCCGGATCTACAGGCAATGGAGTTAGGTTGAACATGTCGGACTATGCTGACCTTGCGAGCCGCATCGAACGGCTTGAGTCGCTTGACCAGATCAGGCAGCTCCCAGCCAAGTATTCGCTCGCCCTCGACATGCGCGACGGCGATGCCTGGGTGAACCTGTTTCCGGAAGATGTCCGGGTCGGCGGCGGGAAAAGCGGCCGCAAGGCGCTGCGCGACTGGTTCGACGAAACCCATTCGATGCAGTTTGACGGAACCAGCCATCACATCGGCGGTCACATCATCGACTTCGACGATCCCGACCACGCGCAGGGCGTCGTCTATTCCAAGAACGAGCATGAGTGTGGCCCTGAATGGGTCATTATGCAGATGATGTATTTCGATCAGTATGAACGGATCGGCGGGCGCTGGTATTTTCGTCGCCGCCTGCCGCTGTACTGGTACGCCAGCGACCTCAACAAGCCGCCGGTGGGTGACCGCAAGATGCGCTGGCCGGGGGTGCCGCCCTATTACGGCAGCTTCCACGACCTGTTCCCCAGCTGGAAGACCTACTGGGCCCGCAACGGTCAGCCGCACGAGGGCCCGGTCGAACCGGCCGCGCCGCTGGAGAAGTTCATCGAGACGATGCGTCGCGGTGCGCCGCTGCCCCGCCCGCGTGTACGGAGCTGATCATCATGAACGATGTCTTCTCGCCCGTCCGCCTCGGGGCGCTTGCCTTGCGCAACCGGATCATCATGGCTCCGATGACCCGCGACAGGGCGGGCCCGCACGATGAACCGACTGACCTGATGGTCGAATACTACCGGCAGCGGGCCTCGGCGGGGCTGATCGTGACTGAGGGTACTCAGCCTTCGCCAGCCGGAAAGGGCTATTGGCGTACGCCGGGCATCCATTCGGCCGAGCAGGTTGCGGGCTGGCGCAAGGTTGCCGAGGCGGTGCATGCCGAGGGCGGCGTGCTTTCGATGCAACTGATGCACGTCGGACGGGCCAGCGTGCGCTCCAACAAGGCTCCTGATGCCGATACGGTGGCCCCCAGCGCGATCCCGTCCCCTGATTCGATTCCCGGCCCTGATGGCGTGCCCGTACCCACGGAAATGCCGCGTGCGCTGGCAATCGATGAAATCCCGCATGTGATTGCGGAATATGCCGCTGCCGCGCGCAATGCCCGTGAAGCGGGAATGGATGCGGTCGAACTGCACTGCGCCAGCGGCTATCTCCCGATGCAGTTCCTTTCCTCCAACTCCAACCAGCGGACCGATGCTTATGGCGGCTCGGCGAAAAACCGCATCCGCTTCGTCGTGGAAGCGCTGGAAGCGCTGGCCGGCGTGATCGGCGCGGACCGGGTGGGTTTCCGCATCTGCCCCGGCGTGCCGCTCAACGGCATGGCCGATGCCGATCCCGCTGAAACCTATGCGGAGCTGCTGCGCGCGGTGGACGGGCTGGGCCTAGCCTACTGCCACCTGATCCACATTCCCAACAAGGGCTTCGATTCGCTTGAACTGGTGCGCGCCAACTGGACGGGTCCGGTGATCGAGAATGGCGGACTGACCCTGGAGAAGGCGCAAGCCATCATCGCCGAGGGCGCGGCCGATGCCGTTTCGTTCGGCTATCCGTTCATCGCCAACCCCGATCTCGTCGAGCGGTTCCGCGCGGGAGCGCCGCTGGCCAAGGCTGATCGGGCCACCTTTTACACCGGCTACGGCGACGATGGCAGGGGCTACACCGATTACCCTGCCGCGCCCGCTGCGAATGAAAATACTTTGGAAAATGGAGGGACTGCATGACACGACTACTCAAGGGACGCACGGCCCTGGTGACGGGCGGCGGACAAGGCGTGGGCCAGGGCATCGCCCGCGCTATGGCCAAGGCCGGTGCTGACATCGTCATCGCGCAGCGCCGCAGCGAAGAGGCAGAGCGCGAAGCCGCCTGGATCCGCGAAAACACCGGCGTGCGGGCCTTTGCGCTCAGCGTCGACGTTACCGATGGCGAAGCCGTCAACGCCATGATCCGCCAGGCGCACGAGCAACTTGGGAAGCTGGAAATCTTGGTGAACAACGCCGGCGGCAGCTTCGCCAAGCGGCTTGAGAACCACACCGATGACGACATGGCCAGCTCGTTCGACCTGAACTACTGGTCGGCCTTCCGCGCAATGCGCGCGGTCCTGCCGATCATGAAGGCGCAGAAGTTCGGGCGGATCATCAACATCTGCTCGCTCAACGGCATCAACGCCCACATGTTCACGGCCGCCTACAACGCCAGCAAGGAAGCCGTCCGCACGCTGACGCGCACCGCGGCGGTCGAATGGGGTGTGCACGGAATCACCTGCAACGCCATCTGCCCGGCAGCGATGAGCCCGCAGGCAAGGGACTATTTCGAAGCCAACCCGGAAATGGCACGGCAGATTCTGTCGCAGATCCCGGTCAACCGCTTCGGCGATGCCGAGGATGACATCGGCCCCGTCGCGGTATTCCTGGCCAGTGATGGCGGCGGCTACGTGACCGGGAACAGCCTGCAGGTCGATGGCGGCGGCCATATCAACGGCGTAGCATGGCGGCCGGAAGTCGAGGATTGAGCGAGGAGATGACCGTGAACGCATTCAATGAGCGCCTGAAGGGCAAACGGGCCGTCGTCACCGGCGGCGCACAGGGCATAGGCGCGGCCACCGCGCGCCGGCTGGCCGCCGAAGGAGCGATCGTGGCTGTGCTGGACCTGAACGCCGAAGCGGCCAAGGCCCTGCTTCCCACCCCGCATATCGGCTTGCACTGCAACATTGCCGACAGCCAGTCGGTCGAAAGCGCCTTTGCCGAGGTTGAAGCCGCACTGGGCGGGATCGACATCCTGGTGAACAATGCCGGGATCGGTTCGGCAGCTGGCGATGGCATGGACCGCTACTATGCCGGCATGGCCGAACGTGAAGCGCTGATCGCTGCGGGCCAGGCCCCGACGGTCTTTGCCGACCAGACGATCCACTGCACCGATGCCGGCTGGGCAACGGTGATCGGGGTGACGCTAGACGGCGCCTTCCGCTGCAGCCGCGCTGCGGTGCGGCTGATGGCGGCTCAGGGCAAGGGCGGGTCGATCGTCAACGTTGCGTCCACCGCAGCGATCCAGGGGAACGGTCCGGTGCCCTATTGCACCGCCAAGGCCGGGATCATGGGCATGACGCGCGCCATGGCGGTCGAACTGGCGGCACGGGGTATCCGCGTCAACGCGGTTCACCCCGGTGCTACCGACACTCCGCTGTTTGATGGCATCCCGGAAGGACCAAAGCAGGCGATTGCTGACAATTCGCTGCTCAAGCGCCTTGGCCATCCCGAGGAAGTGGCCAGCGCGATCGCCTTCCTGGCCAGCGATGACGCCAGCTATGCCACCGGCAGCATCGTCACTGTCAACGGCGGCGCCTTCTTCTGCTGAGGCAGGCGGCACCGGGGTCGGCAAAGGGCCGGGAAAGCCGGGACATCAAGCGGCCTGCACCAAGGCAGGAAGCCCGCCTGGTGCCCCGCGCCGGCCCGTGACGGCGGATCGCGATGAAGACAACCAACCGGCAGGAAGTGATTGAGCTATGAAGATCCTGGTGCCCGTGAAGCGGGTGATCGACTATAACGTGAAACCGCGGGTGAAGGCGGACGGCACGGGAGTTGACCTTGCCAACGTCAAGATGAGC
>JAYRPK010000111.1:0-6404 GCA_041911195.1 Novosphingobium sp.
CGCCACCAGCGCCTTGCCACCCGTTTCGCGCGCGGCCAAGGCCAGCTTTCCGGCCTGGTTGTCGACCAGCGCAAGCGCCGCGCCCTGGTTCGCCAACAGGCGCGCACTGGCAAGGCCGATGCCCGAAGCCGCGCCGGTCAAGTAGATGCGGCGGCCGGCCAGGCGGCGGTTGCGGTCGGCGGCGCGCATCGGGTCTGGCATTGGCTTCTCCCACTCCATCGGTCCGGTAACGATACGTAAACCCAGATTACCAGATTAACCCTGTTCCATAACACTCTCCCAATCAATTCGAGGCATTTGCAACCTGAGGCGAGGGGGCCGCCGCGGAAGCAAAATGGGAGTCGAAACGATGAAACCGCCGGCCAGCGACGATCGCAATGCGCGTCGTGCCCGCGTCGTCATTCAGGCCAAGTTGCGCATCATCGGCGGCAAGGGCTTCGATGTTACCGTTACGGCCCTGGATGCGGAGGGTTGCGCCTTCATCAAGCCAAATGTCATGCTGCGCGAAAAGCAGAAAGTGGCGATCAAGCTCGATACGCTGGACTTTGTCCCCGCGATTGTCCGCCACGCCAGCGACGAGGAGGGCGAGATCGAATTCGAACGGCCGCTTTATGGGCCGGTCGTCGAACACCTGTTGCGCAGCCATCGTTAATTACGCTCAGCGTTCCAGCAACTGGATCACTTCGATCAGGTGGCCATCGGGATCGGCCGCAATGGCCGCCAGCACGCCATGCTCGGCGTTCTCGTGTACCGGCACTTCGATCCGGCCCCCGGCCGCCTCCAGTTGGCGGAGCGTCGCGGACATGTCGGTGACGGTGAAGCCGATCCAGGCCGCTCCCGCCGGCGGGCAAGGGCGAGCGAGATAGCGGACCAGCAGCAGCTTGTGGCCTTCGCCATCCGGCGAAAGCGCCATGACCACTTCCTCCAGCGGATAGGTATGATCTTCCGCCGTGACCCGGTGCAGCGCCTGCATGGCGAAGGTGTCGCGATAGAACCCTTCGGCCCGATCGAGATCGGCGACGACCAGCTTGGTGAAGCCGAAGGACAGGGTGGTCATCCGCAAAATCTCCCAATTCTGTTCAGGTGTCCCGGTTTCAGGTTAGCTCTTGCCTTTCGCGGCACAAGTGCCGGCAGGCAGGACTGGCAGGAATTCTGCCGCAACGCTTGACGCCGATCCCGCGGGGAATAGGCTGCCCAGTGACAAAGCATTCGAAGCCACGCTCCGGCAGCTGCTTTGCGAGACAGGCGGGAGATGGGAAATGGAAGGTCATTCACGCCGCATGGTGCTTGCCGGGCTTTCGGCCACGGCGCTTGGCGCCCCGGGACTGGCCCGCGCGGCGGCTGCTGGCTTGCCTGATGCCGAGCTCGCCTGGACCCCGGCCTGGCGGTTGAAGGAAATGTTCGCGCGCCGGCAGCTTTCGCCGCTGGAATATGCCCGCTTCCTGATCGCCCGGATCGAGCGCCACCAGGCGCTGGGCGCCTTCATCAGCACCTTTCCAGAGCAATTGCTCGAACAGGCGAAGGTTGCGAGCGAGAAGCGCGGCGAGCTGCCGCTGCTGCATGGCCTGCCAGTCAGCTTCAAGGACACGATCTTCACCAAGGGCCTGCGCACCACCCTGGGTTCGCGCATTTTCGAGAATCACGTGCCCGCGACCGATTCCGTGGCATCGGAACGGGTGAAGCAGGCGGGCGGGATCATCTTCGCCAAGTCGAACACGCCCGAATTCGCCATGAACCGGCGCTCTCTGAACCTGGTCTCGCGCGAGGCGGTGAACCCATGGGACACCACCCGCACTTCGGGCGGCTCCTCTGGCGGGGCGGGGGTGGCGACGGCGGCGGGGCTGGGGCCGCTGGCGGTCGGCACCGATGGCGGCGGCTCGATCCGGCTGCCCTCGGCCTTCAACGGCGTGTTCGGCCTGTGCCCCAGCCGGGGCCGTGTGCCCAATGGTGCGGGCTATTTCTCCGCCCCCAATTCGATCATCGGCCCGATCACCCGCGACGTGCGCGATGCGGCGCTGTTGCTGCAAGTGCTGGCCTGCGTCGACGAGCGCGACCCCTTCTCCATGCGCAGCCAGCCGCCCGATTACCTGGCCGATCTCGAAAAGGGCGTGCGGGGCATTCGCATGGCCTGGTCGCCCGATCTTGGCCGGGTGTTCCCCGAAGAGCCGGAGATCGTGCCGATCTGCCATGAGGCGGCCATGGCCTTCCGGACGCTGGGAGCGGACTATTCCGAGCCTTCGATCCGCATCGAGGACCCGCACGACCCGATGGAGCCCAATCCCGAATATTCGCGCGCGCAGGTCGATGCCCGGGTGCGGGCGGTGAAGCCGGACTACATCGACCCCTTCACCTGGCTGCAGAAGCAGAGCCGCGAGGACCAGGCCAAGGTCTCGATCTATGTCCGCGACCGGAGCGACCGGCCCAATGAGCTGGACTATGCGATGAGCATCCCGCCTGAAGTGCGCTATCGCCAGCGCGACCGGCTGGAGGACCTGTTCAAGCGGATCGATCTGCTGCTCTGCCCGACGATCACCCGCCGCGCCTTCGTTTGCGGCAAGGAGAACGTGACGCCGTGGCAGTACACCGCCTATACCCACATCGTGAACGTTTCGGGCTATTGCGCTGCCTCGGTTCCGGCAGGCTTTTACAAGGGCATGCCAGTGGGCTTGCAGATCATGGGCCGCCCGGGAGAGGAAGCGTTGGTGCTGCGCGCCGCGCGCGCCTTCGAAAAGGAGCGCCCATGGGCGCAGAGCCGGCCGAACATTGCCTGAGAGGAATTTGACGTGACTTCACTTGCCGAGGCCCAGGCCGGCATTCGCGACCTGCACGCGCGCTATACCGACGCCACGTTCCGCAAGGACTTCGACGCCTTTGCCCAATGCTTCGCCGAGGATGCCGAGTGGCGCATATCCGGCCGCGTGTTCAAGGGGCGCGAGGAGATCCGCAACGGCATCTCGGTGATCATGGACAAGTTCATCCGCGTGCTGATCACCTTTCGCAACCCGATCCTGACGGTGGGTGACGGGATCGCCTCGGGCCGCACCTGGATCGACGAGCGCTGCGCCTGGCGGAACGGCGACACCAACATCGCTATCGGGCTTTATTACGAACACTTCATTGAGCAGGGTGACCGCTGGCTGTTCCAGTGGCGCATGTTCGAAACCCACTATCGCGGCCCGCCCGACATGACCGGTGAATTCTTCGACCGCCGCGACTGGGGCTCGCCACCCGCCATGCCGCCGCTGGACGTCACCACCGAGGACATGGCTTCGGCGCGGTGGGGGCTGCCGGCAGTAGGGTCGCCAGGGGGCGGGGCCTGACCTGCTAGCCCGTGCCGCCGGTTGATCTATGCGAGTTTATTCCGGGGCTGAAATCCCGAGCACCTTGGCGGCATTGTCTCGCAGGAACTTGGGCCAGACTTCGTCCTTGAACGGCACCTCCTGCATCTCGGCGAAGATGCGGGTGAGTTCCAGGCCCATGGGGAAGTAGCCGCCGTAGATCACCTTGTCCGCGCCGCGGCTGTTGGCGAATCTGACGATCGCTTCGGGCCAGTATTTCGGCGCGAAGGCGCTGGTCGAATAGTAGAGGTTGGGCCACTTCAGCAGCAGCTTCACCGCCAGCGCCTCGTCCGGCTCGGCGCCGTGGCGCATCACCACTTTCAGTTCGGGCAGGTCGTAGGCCACTTCATCGAGGTGGCCGACCCATTGCGGCATCATCGGGATGCGCGGCCCCGGCACGCCGACGTTGATGAAGATCGGCAGGCCCAGTTCGATGCACTTGGCGTAGATCGGGTAGGCCTTCTTGTCGTTGATCGGAACCGGCGGGTTCTGGCCGGAGGGGAAGAAGGAGACACCCCGGATCAGCCCCTCGTCGAACTCGCGCTGGATCAGGCGGACGGCATCCATGCCCTTGTTGGGATCGACCGGCCGGATCGCCACGAAGCGACCGGGATAGCGCTTCATCGCTTCCACCGCGCGGTCGTCCGACATGTGGATCACGCCGGTGCCGATATTGTGCGCGTCCATCTGCGCGACGGTTTCGGCGATCGAGGCGAGGCGATCCTGCCCATGCTCGAGATCGTCGGGAATGTCCTTGAACATGTATTCGGCCGGGTGCTTCTCCCATGCGGTCTTGACCGCGGCGACGCCCATCTGGTGCGTGTCGCGAAAGCCGATCAGCGTGTCGATGGCGCGGATGCCGGGAGGGATGGGCATGGTCTGGCGATCCTTCGAGGAAATGCACTTCGTGCGTGGCATTGCAACACGCGTGCGTTGTTGTAAAGCTGGGCTCAGAGAGGTTTGGCACAGTGAACTTCGATTACAACGACGAACAGAAGGCCCTGAAGGACGAGGCCCGGCGGTTCCTGGCCGCGGTCTCGCCGCTGACCGCGGTGCGCGCGGTGCTCGATGCGCCGGGGCAGGGCTACGATCCGGCGCTCTGGGCGCGGATCGGCGAGCAGGGCTGGTGCGGCGCGGCCGTGCCCGAGCAGTATGGTGGTATCGGCATGGGTTATGTCGAATTGTGCGCGCTGGCGGAGGAACTGGGGCGGGCGCTGGCGCCGGTGCCTTTTGCCTCGACGGTCTACCTGTTCGCCGAGGCGCTGATGCTGGCGGGGAGCGAGGCGCAGAAGGCCGAATTGCTGCCAATGGTATGCCGGGGGGAGCTTATCGGGGCGCTTGCGGTTTCGGAAGGGCCGGGGGCGCTTTCCCGCATCACGACGCGCTTCGAGAACGGCAAGCTGACCGGAACCAAGCTGCCTGTCACCGATGGGCTGGCTGCGGACCGCATGCTGGTTCTGGCGCGGTCCGAGCAGGGATCGGGACTGTATCTGTGCGATCCCTCGCAAGCCGAGCGCGAGGACGTCCACACGGTCGATCCCACCCGTGGCGCGGCCCGCATCGTGTTTGATGGCACGCCTGCCGAACCGCTGGGTGCGCCGGGGCAGGGGCTCGACCTGCTCCACCGCCTGCAGAACCGCGCCGCGATCCTCCTCGCCTTCGAGCAGATCGGCGGGGCCGACCGCTGCCTTGAAATGGCGCGCGACTATGCGCTGGAACGCTATGCTTTCGGCCGGCCGATTGGCAGCTACCAGGCGATCAAGCACAAGCTGGCCGACGTCTTCGTCGCCATCGAAGTGGCACGAGCCAATGCCTATTTCGGTGCCTGGGCGCTGTCGGTGGATGCGCCGGAACTGCCGGTTGCGGCGGCGGCATCGCGGGTTTCGGCGACCCGGGCCTATTGGCTCGCCGCCAAGGAAAACATCCAGACCCACGGCGGTATCGGCTTTACCTGGGAAGCCGACTGCCAGCTGTTCTACCGCCGCGCCGAGCACCTGGCGCTGGTGCTGGGATCGGCGCGCGACTGGAAGCGCAGGCTGGCGGACGGGCTGGAGGCCCAGGTCGCTCTGGAGGATGCGGCATGAACTTCGACGATACTCCCGAGGAAGCCGCCTACCGCGCCAAGGTGCGAACTTGGATCGCCGAGAATGCACCTGATTTTGCCGGCCTGCCGCCCGAAGAAAACCGGCTGTGGCATCCGGTGCATAAGGAAATGGCCCGCCAGTGGCAGCAGACCAAGGCCGATGCCGGCTATGCCTGCATTAGCTGGCCCAGGGAGCGCGGCGGGGCCGGCGGGGCGCCCATCGAGGAAGCGATCTTCAGCCAGGAAGAGCAGCGCGCGGGCGTGCAGTTCCACTATTTCGCCACTGGCCTTCGCATGCTGCTGCCCGCGCTGATGGAGCACAGCAACGACGAAAAGTCACTGGCGCAGGTCGCGCCTGCCGTTCGCGGCGATACCATCTGGTGCCAGCTCTTTTCCGAGCCATCCAGCGGCTCCGACAGCGCGGGCGTGCGCACCCGGGCCGTCCGCGATGGCGACCATTGGGTGATCAATGGCCAGAAGGTGTGGAACAGCGGCGCGCAGGCGAGCGACTATGGCATGGTCGTCACTCGCACCGATCCCGACGTGCCCAAGCACAAGGGGCTCACCTGCTTCTGGATCGACATGAAGACGCCGGGCGTCGAAGTCCGCCCGATCCGCATGATGTCGGGCGACTACGAGTTCAACGAGGTGTTCCTCACCGACGTGCGTATTCCCGACAACCAGCGGGTGGGCGAGGTGAACGGCGGCTGGAAGGTGATCATCTCGACCCTGATGAACGAGCGCGCGGCGGTGGGCTCGATCACCGGGATCAACTGGCGCGACATTCTCAAGCTCGCGCAGGAGACGCCCTGGTTCGATGGCATGGCGAGCGAGGATCCCGCCTTCCGCGAATGGCTGGCCGACTACTACACCGCGGTCGAGGCGATCCGCCTGCTTTCCTTCCGCACCATGACTTCCCTCTCGCGCGGCGAGGCGCCGAGCCCGGCGGCTTCGGCCGGCAAGCTGCTCTGGGCCAATTCGAC
>JAYRPK010000112.1:0-9554 GCA_041911195.1 Novosphingobium sp.
GACGAGGCGCCCCGCTTCGGCAAGGGCCTGACGCTGGTGCGCCGCATGCGCATCCTGCAGGAGCTGGAGGAGCACGGGGTGAACCTGCAGCGCGGCGCATCGAACATCGCCATCGGTAAGGACGCCGTCACCTTCACCGGCGAGGACGGCACCGCGCAAAGCGTGCCTGCCGATACGGTGGTGGTGGCCAAGGGCGCGACGGGCGATCTGTCGCTGGCGGAAAGCCTCGAGGCGGCCGGCTTTAAGGTCCGCGCGATCGGCGATGCCAATGGCGTCGGCTATATCGAAGGGGCCATGCGCGGTGCCTACGAAGCGGTGCGGGAGATTTGCGCGGAGTAGGGTGGGGTCTTTTACCCGCGCAATTCGGTCTTGAGCACCTTGCCCGCCGCGTTCCTCGGCAGGTCATCGACGAAGGCAAAGCTGCGCGGAACCTTGTAATTGGCCATGTTTTCCCGCGACCATGCCACCAGTTCCGCCTCGCTGGCCGAAGCGCCGGGGCGCAGCACGACAAAGGCCTTGCCCAGTTCGCCCATCCGCTCGTCGGGCACGCCGACGACGGAGGCCATCGCAATCGCCGGGTGATTGGCCAGCAGCTTTTCGACTTCTGCCGGATAGACGTTGAACCCGCCGGAAATGAACATGTCCTTCAGCCGGTCGGTGATGCGCAGGTATCCGCGCTCGTCCATGGTGCCGACATCGCCTGTGTGCAGCCAGCCATCGGCGTCGATGGCTTCGGCGGTGGCCTCGGGATCGTCGAGGTAGCCCAGCATCACGCCTTGCCCGCGCACGAGGATCTCACCGGTTTCGCCGCGCGGCAGTTCCTGCCCGTCGGGGCCGGCGACGATCACCTCGTTGCCCGGAACCGCGCGACCGCAGGTCTGGGCGATGGTCTCGGCGCTGTCGCCGGGCAGGCAACTGGTGATGTTGACGCATTCGGTCATGCCATAGGCGGTGACGACATCGACCATGTTGAGCACCTCGCGCATCCGCTCGACCAGAACCGGCGGCACTGAGGCCGCGCCGGTGGTGCCGCCGTGCAGCGAGGAGGCATCGAAGGGCCGCTTGTCCATTTCCGCGAGCAGCATCTGGAAGATCGTCGGCGGGCCGGGGAGGAAGTTGATGCGATCGCGCTCGATGGTGCGCGCCGCTTCCTCGGCATCGAACTGCGCCATCGGATGGATCGTCGCACCGGCCAGCAGGCAGGACACGACCCCGGCCTTGAGCCCGAAGCTGTGGAACAGCGGATTGACCAGAAGATAGCGCTCGCCCGCGCCAAGCCGGGTATTGGCGATCCACGAGCCGACCTGCGGGATGACCCGGCCATAGGTCATCAGCACCCCCTTGGGCGATCCGGTGGTGCCGGAGGTGAACATGATGTCGGAGATGTGATCCGGCGTCAGCCGATCCAGCGCGGCGTCGATGGCGGCCTCGCCCGTGCCTGCGCCGGACTCAAGAAATCGCCGCCAGTCCGGCTCGAAGCGAATGGTCGCTTCAAGGCAGGGCAGCTCCTCGCCGGCGAGCAGCGCCGGATAGTCGATGCCGAGGAAGTCATCGACGGTGAACAGGAACCGCGCCCTTGTGCGCCGCAGGATGTCGCCCGCCTCGCGGCCCTTGAGGCGGGTATTGAGCGGCACCAGGGTGGCCCCGGCACTCATCGCGCCGATGGCGGCGACGATCCATTCGCGGCTGTTGGGCGCCCAGATGGCTACGCGGTCATGCTCGCCCACGCCATGCGCGAGGAAGGCGGCGGCGGCCTTGCGGCACTCCGACCAGAGGCGCGTGAAGCTCCAGCTTTCGCCATGCTCGACCAGCGCCGGCGCGTCGCCCCAGCGCTCCGCGGCGGCCTTGGCGGCGTGTGGGATCGTCGGCGGCAGGCCCTCTGCCATCAGGCGACCTCGAACAGCCCCGCCGCGCCCATGCCGCCCGCGACGCACATCGAGATCACGACATATTTCACCCCGCGCCGCTTGCCCTCGATCAGCGCGTGGCCGACGAGCCGCGATCCGGTCATGCCGAAGGGATGGCCCAGCGCGATGCCGCCGCCATCGACGTTGAGCCTGTCGGGATCGATGCCGAGCTCGCGCTGGCAATAGACCGCCTGGCTGGCGAAGGCCTCGTTGATCTCGAACAGGCCAATGTCGTCGATCTTGAGCCCGGCGCGCGCCAGCAGCTTGGGGATCGCGAAGACCGGGCCGATGCCCATCTCGTCAGGCTCGCAGCCCGCCACCTGGAAGCCGCGGTAGAGCCCCAGCACCGGCAGGCCTTCCTTCTGCGCGGTAGTGAGGTCCATCACCAGCTGGGCCGAGGCGCCGTCGGACAGTTGCGAGCTGTTGCCGGCAGTGACGGTCTTTCCCTCCTTGATCACCATGCCGTCCTTGAACACGGGGCGCAGCTGCGAGAGGCCTTCGTAGGTGGTGTCGCCGCGCACGCCCTCGTCGCGCGAAAGGGTGACCTCTTCCTTGCCGGTCTCGTTGCCTTCCTTGTCGAACAGGGCCTTGGTCACCGAGATCGGCGCGATTTCCGCGTCGAAGCGGCCCGCGGCCTGCGCTGCGCCGGCGCGCTGCTGGCTGAGCGCGGCGAAGCGGTCCTGCTCCTCTCGGCCCACGTTATAACGCTCGGCGACCACTTCGGCGGTCTCCAGCATTGCCATGTAGGCATAGGGATCGGCGGCGATGACCGCAGCTGAGCGGTTGCGCCAGGCCGGCTGGTTCTTGCCGATGGTCAGCGAGATCGATTCCATGCCCCCGGCGATCGCCACGTCCACTTCGTTGCAACGGATCGCGCGGGCGGCCAGGGCAATGGCGTTGAGGCCCGAAGAACACTTGCGGTCGAGGGTGAAGCCGGCAGTCGTGTTGGGCAGGCGCGAGGCATGGACGGCAAGCCGGCCGAGGTTGTAGCTCTGCGTGTTCCAGTGGTTGCCGCAGCCGAGATAGACATCGTCCACCCGCGCCGGATCGATCCCGGACCGTTCGAGCACGGCATCGACGACATGGGCGGCGAGCACCGGCGCCTCTGTATCGTTGAAGGCGCCGCGATAGGCCTTGCCGATGGCGGTGCGGGCGGTGGCGACGATGGCGGCTTCACGCATTGGGTTCACTCCGGAAAATAACGGCTGATGGTGTCGACGGTCAGCGCGGGCTTTTCGCTGCCTTCGATCTCGATGACGACGCGCACCACGGCCTGGATCGCACCTTTCACTTCCTCTGCCGAAATCACTTCGCTGGTAGCGCGAATGCGGCTGCCGGATTTGACCGGGCTGAGGAAGCGAAGCCGGTCTGCCCCCACATTCACCGCATGGGTGAATCCGCGCACTTCGAGCAGATCGGGCAGAAACAGGTTGACCATGCTCAAGGTGAGATAGCCATGGGCGATCGTGCCGCCGAACGGGCTGTCCTTTGCGCGTGTCACATCGACGTGGATCCACTGGTGATCGCCGGTGGCTTCGGCGAACTGGTCGATGCGGTCCTGCTCGACAGTCACCCATTGGGTCGGCCCGAACTTCGCGCCTTCCTTGCCGATGAACTCGCGCGGGCTTTCGAAAACGGGGATCATGCTTACGCCCTCTGGCTCGATACCGAGACGACCTCGCCGGTCATGTAGCTGGACAGGTCCGAGGCGAGGAACAGCATCACGTTGGCCACTTCCCAGACTTCCGCCGTGCGGCCGAAGGCTTCCTGGCTCTCCAGCTTGGCGAGCAGCTCGTCGGTCGTCACCTTGGCGAGGAAGGGGTGCATGGCAATCGACGGGGCGACGGCATTGATCCTGACGCCGTGCTCCGCCGCCTCCATCGCCGCGCAGCGGGTGAAGGCCATGACGCCGGCCTTGGCCGCGGCATAGTGCGCCTGCCCCTTCTGCGCCCGCCAGCCCAGCACCGAGGCATTGTTGACAATGGCGCCGGCCTTGGCCGCATACATCGAGGGCAGGAAGGCGCGGCTCATGCGGAACACCGAATTGAGCGTGACGTCGATCACGCGAAACCACTGCTCGTCGGTCATGTCGACCACCGGCACCTCGCCGCCGAGCCCGGCATTGTTGATCAGGACGACGACGCGGCCCAGCTCGGCAAGGCTTGCGGCATGCAGCGCATCGACCTGTTCCTGGCTGGTGACGTCGCAGACGAAAGTCGCCGGGCGGGTGCCCAGGCTTTCGGCGATCCGGTCCGCCGCCTCGTTCAGCCGGCGCTCGTGATAGTCGCTCATCAGCACGCGCGCGCCTTCCTCGGCGGCGCGTTTGGCGGCGGAAAAGCCGATGCCGGTGCCGGCGGCGGCGGTGACGACGACGGTCTTGTCCTTCAACAGGTCGCGCGGGGTGGGATAGGCCGGGATCATCATACGTCACCCCTCGGTTCGCGCGGCAGCCCCAGGCCCCGCTCGGCAATCAGGTTGCGCTGGATCTGGTTGGTGCCGCCATAGATCGTGTCAGCGCGGGAATAGAGGAACAGGTTGGGCAGCATGGACCATTCGTATTCCGCGCTGTCCGTCACCTCGCCGGCCTGGCCCAGCACGTCCATCGCCAGCTCACCCAGGCTGCGCCGCCAGGTCGCCCACTGGATCTTGTAGGTCAGCGCCGCCCCGTCGATCTTCGAGTGATCGGAGTGCGACAGCATCCGCAGCGCGCCATAGCGCATCAGCCTTAGGCCGATTTCGGCCTTGGCGATGCGTTGCCGGATCAGCGGGTCCTTCGCCGCGCCTTTGGCCCTGGCGGCCTTGACGATGGCATCGAGTTCGTTGCGGAAGGCCATCTGCTGGCCCAGCGTCGAAACCCCGCGCTCGAACGCCAGAAGCCCCATGGCGATCTTCCAGCCGCCGCCGGGTTCGCCGATCAGGCTGTCGGCGGGGCATCGGGCATCGGTGAAGAAGGTCTCGTTGAATTCGGCATCGCCGTTGATCTGGACGATGGGGCGAACCTCGATGCCCGGCTGGTGCATGTCCATCATCAGGAAGGTCAGGCCCTTGGGACCCTTCGAACCTTCCTCCGAGCGCGAGACCACAAAGATCCAGTCGGAGATGTGGGCGAGCGACGTCCAGATCTTCTGGCCGTTCACCACCCATTCCTTTTGGCCATTCGCCGCATCTTCCAGCCGCGCCTTGGTGCGCACGGAGGCAAGGTCGGACCCGGCGTTGGGCTCGGAAAAGCCCTGGCAGAAGATCGTCGTTCCCGCGGCGATCCCGGGCAGGAAGCGCTGCTTCTGCTCTTCGGTGCCGAAGGCGAGGATCGTCGGTCCGGCGAGCTCGATGCCGATGTGGTTGACCCGGCCCGGCACGCCGGCGCGGGCATATTCCTCGGCGAAGATAACCTGCTGGGCAAGGCTGGCGCCGCGCCCGCCCCATTCGACCGGCCAGCCGATGCACGACCACTTGTGCTCGGCCAGGCGCTGTTCCCATTCCTTGCGCCGCTCGGCCTTGGCGGTGAGGGTGGAGATGCCCTTGATGTCGCGGAACTCGCCGGCCATCTCGGCATTGAGCCAGTCGGCGCATTCGGCGCGGAACAGTTCCTCTTGCGGAGAAAAGCCCAGTTTCATGCCGCTTCTCCCAAAAGCATGGTGGCGACCTGCTCGCGGTGCCAGTTGCCATCGGCGAGCATGGTCTGGATCGAGCGCGCACGCTTGAAGAACATGTGCGCGTCGTGCTCCCAGGTGAAGCCGATGCCGCCGTGCAGCTGGATCATGTTGCCCGCGCACATGAAAAAGGTGTCGGCGCAGAAGCTCTTGGCAGCGTGGAGCGCCAGTTGCGCTTCATCCGACTGCTCGTCCACCGCGCAGGCTGCCCAGTAAACCGCCGAGCGCGCCTGTTCGATCTCGATCATCATGTCGGCCAGCCGGTGCTTGTAGGCCTGGAACGAGCCGATCGGCCTGCCGAACTGCACGCGCTCCCGGGCATAGGCGACCGTACGGTCGAGCGCTTCCTGGGCCCCGCCCAGCGCCTCGGCGGCAAGGCAGACCCAGCCGCCGGAATGCACCGCTGCAATCGCGGCAGCCGGATCGGCGAGCGGCTCGGCCGCGGCCTTGTCGAGCGTGATTTTCGCCAGCGGGCGCGTCTGGTCCATAGTGGTCCAGCCCTTGACTGAAACCCCCGGAGCATCGGCCCGGACGATCCATGCGCCCTGCGGCGAGACGAAGACGAAGAGATCGGCCACCGCGCCATGCGGCACCGGATCGACCACGCCCGAAAGCGTCCCGTCGCCGATATCGAAGTGGGGCACGCCTTCGCAGGCGGCAATCACTTCGCCCGAAATCAGCCCGGGCAGCCACTCGGCCTTCTGCGCCTCGCTGCCGCCCGCCGCGATGGCGCGGGCGGCGGTGGCGAGGCCCAGCAGCGGCACGGCGGCAACCTGTGAACCGGCCGCTTCCGCGACGATGGCGAATTCGACCATGCCCAGCCCCGCGCCGCCGTGTTCTTCCGGCAAGCCGATGCCGGACAGGCCAAGCTCGGCGCAGAAGGCGGACCACAGCTCGCGGTCCAGCCCCTGGCCGGCCATGGCCGCGCGGGTGCGCTGGCTGGTGGCATTTTCGACAAAGAAGGCGCGGACGGTTTCCGCGATCATCTTCTGCTCGTCGGTGAAGGCGAATTCCATTTCTCAGGTCCCCCATACCTGGCGCGGCGGCTGGCGTTCGGCGAGCAGCCTGTCGACCGCGGCGCCGACATCGGCAGGACTCCAGCGTGCGCCGGAATCGACGAAGGGCCCCTCGCGCCAGCCCTGTTCGATCATGATCTTGCCGCCCTCGAGCTCGAAGACGCAGCCGGTGACATGGGCCGACTGGGACGAGCCCAGCCAGACGACGGTAGGCGCGATGTTGGCCGGGTCCATGGCGTCGAAGGCCTGGCCTTCGGTCGCCATCTTCTCGGCGAATGCCTGTTCGGTCATGCGGGTGCGCGCCGAGGGGGCGAGGGCATTGGCGGTGATGCCGTAGCGGCCGAGCTCCGCTGCCTGGACCAGCGTCAGCGAGGCGATGCCGCCCTTGGCTGTCGAATAGGCGGCCTGGGCGATCGAGCCCTGCAGCCCCGCGCCCGAGGAGGTGTTGATGATCCGCGCATCGGGATTGCTCCCGGCCTTCTGCTTGGCGCGCCAGTAGTCCACGGCATGGCGCGACAGGCAGAAATGGCCGCGCAGGTGGACATGCATGGTGGCGTCCCATTCGTCGGGCGTTGCCGAAACGAACATGCGGTCGCGCACGATGCCTGCGTTGTTGACCACCACGTGCAGGTCGCCGAATTCCGCCACCGCCGCATCGACGATGCGCTTTGCCGCGTCCCAGTCGGTGATGTCCTCGTAGTTCGCCAGGGCCTTGCCGCCCGCCGCCTTGATCTCGGCCACAGTCTCATCGGCCGCCGAAGTGTCGCGGCCTTCGCCGTTCAGCGAAGTGCCGATGTCGTTGACCACCACATTGGCGCCCTCGGCGGCGAAGGCCAGCGCATAGGCGCGCCCCAGGCCCCGGGCTGCGCCGGTGATGATGACGGTGCGGTTATCGCAGATTCCCATGACTCTTTCCTAAGGTAGAAGTTTCTTGAGGTGCGCGCTGGTGTTGCCGGCAAAGTCGCTCTGCGCGTACTGCCGCTCGGTGAAGCGCCAGGCGCCGTCAATGATCGCAAACCGATCATGGTACCGGCCCGAGGCGACGATCTGCAGCGGGTAGCCTTCGGCCGCCTGGATCACCGTCCATTGCGAGATGCACTTGGCGCTCTCACCGTCATCGGCAAGCTCGATGATCGGATTGGTCGTGATGTGCCGGGTGCGCGGCTTGCCGTCGTGCAGTTGCACCCAGGTCATCCACATGGCGACGATCCTGTCCGCGCCTTCGATGCGGTGGCCTTCGGCTAACAGGCAGCCGTGATCGAACAGGTGCGCCGCGCCCGCGAAATCGCCGTCATCGAACAGGATGGCGTAGCGATAGAGCAGGTTGGGGATGTCGATGGCGGCGTCGGGGGGCATCACAACCGCTCGATGATCGTGACGTTGGCCTGCCCGCCGCCCTCGCACATGGTCTGCAGGCCATAGCCGCCGCCAGTGCGCTCCAGCGCGGCGAGCAGCGTCGTCATCAGCCGCGCGCCGGTGGCGCCCAGCGGATGGCCGAGCGCGATGGCCCCGCCCTGGACATTGACCTTCTCGTGCGGGATGCCGAGCTCCTTCATCCAGGCCAGCGGCACCGAGGCGAAGGCCTCGTTGCATTCGAACAGGTCGATGTCGGACAGCTTCATGCCGGCCTTCTTCATCGCATGTTCGGTCGCCGGCATCGGCGCGGTGAGCATCCAGACGGGATCGTCGGCGCGCACCGAGATGTGGTGGATGCGGGCGCGGGGCTTGAGGCCATGGTCCTTCACCGCCTGTTCCGAGGCAATCAGCAGCGCGGCGGCGGCATCGCAGTTCTGGCTGGCGACGCCCGCGGTGACCAGCCCGCCTTCCTGCACCGGCTTGAGACTGGCGAGACCTTCCAGGGTGGTTTGCGGCCGGATCGTCTCGTCCTGCGCCAGCCCTTCGAGCGGGGTGACTTCGCCGGTGAACCAGCCCTGGTCCCAGGCCGCCTGCGCGCGCTGGTGGCTGGCCAGCGCGAACTGTTCCATGTCCTCGCGGCTGATTCCCCATTTCTGAGCGATCATCTCCGCCGAATTGATCTGGTTGAGCAGGCCGGGGCCGAAGCGTGCGCGCCAGCCGGGCGATCCGGTGAAGGGATCGTCGAAGCCATACTGCTGCCCGGCATACATCGCCGCCGAAATGGGGATCGCATTCATCGCCTGGCTGCCGCCGGCGACGACCAGGTCCTGCGTCCCGCTCATCACGCCTTGCGCTGCGAAGTGGACCGCCTGCTGCGAGGAGCCGCACTGCCGGTCGACCGTGGTGCCGGGAACGTGCAGTGGCAGGCCCGCGACCAGCCAGGCCGAGCGCGCGATGTCGCCGGCTTGCGGCCCGATGGTGTCGCAGCAGCCCCAGACGACATCGTCCACCGCGTTGGGATCGACGCCGCTGCGCTCCATCAGCGCCTTGATCGGATGGGCGCCGAGGTCCGCCGGGTGAAGGTGGGCAAGCGTGCCCTTCTTGCGCCCGATGGGAGTGCGGATTGCATCGACGATATAGGCTTCAGCCATGGTGTTCCTCACGCGAAAGTGTGTTCGGGGCCGATGGGCAAGCCGCCGCCGATCACCGCCTCGTCCACCCGCTTCAGATGGAAGGCGCGGCTGCCCCAGGCGCCGGCGAGAGCCCAGCTGCGCTTCATCCAGAAGTGCAGGTCCACGTCGTAGGTGTAGCCCATGGCGCCGTGAACCTGGATGGCGGTTTCGGCGGTCAGGACGGCGGCATCGGTGGCGGCGACCTTGGCGTGGCTGACGTGGACGGGGGCGCTATCGGTGCCCTCTTGCAGCGCAGCGGCGGCGCGCCAGACTACCGGCTTGGCAAACTCGATGGCGACCGAGCAGGAAGCGAGCTGGTGCTTGATCGCCTGGAAGCCGCCGATCGGCTGGCCGAACTGGCTCCGGACCTTGGCATATTCGACCGCCTGCGACAGCATGGCATCGGCGAGGCCGACCAGTTGCGCCGCACTCATCAGTGCGCCCAGGTTCAGC
>JAYRPK010000113.1:0-3592 GCA_041911195.1 Novosphingobium sp.
GATCCAGCTGGTCTATACCTTCGATGTCGAACTGGCCGACGAGGCCGGCGAGCTGGCGCGTTTCGCCGGCGACAAGGATGTCCGCCCCAGTCCGGACATGGCCTATCGGTTCCCGGTGCGCGCGCCGCAAGGCTGGCCAAATGCATCCGGGGCCCTGCGCCCCGTCGTCATCGGCGCCGGCCCATGCGGGCTGTTCGCCGCGCTGATCCTGGCGCAAATGGGCCTGCGCCCGATCGTGCTCGAACGCGGCAAGGTGGTTCGCGAACGCACCAGAGATACCTGGGGCCTGTGGCGGCGGGGCGAACTCAATCCCGATTCCAACGTCCAGTTCGGCGAAGGCGGCGCCGGCACCTTTTCCGACGGCAAGCTCTATTGCCGGGTCAAGGATCCGCGCTTCCTCGGGCGCAAGGTGCTGGAGGAGTTCGTTAAGGCCGGCGCGCCCGACGATATCTTGTGGCAGGCCCACCCGCATATCGGCACCTTTCGCCTCGTCACCATGGTCGAGAGCCTGCGCCGGGAGATCGAGAGCCTGGGCGGAGAATACCGCTGGCAGACGCGGGTCGACGACCTGGTGCTCGACCCGATGCCCGATGGTAGCCAGCGCCTGCGCGGCCTCCAGCTTGCCAACGGCACTTTCCTTGAGGCAGGCCACGTCGTGCTGGCAGTCGGCCACAGCGCGCGGCCGACCTTCGAAATGCTGCATGCACGCGGCGTTCACATGGAGGCCAAGCCTTTTTCCATCGGCGTGCGGATCGAACATCCGCAAAGCTGGATCGACCGCGCACGCTATGGCCAGTGCTCCGGCCACCCAGACCTTGGCGCGGCGGCCTACAGCCTTGCCCACCACTGCGCCAACGGGCGCACGGTCTACAGCTTCTGCATGTGCCCGGGCGGCCGGGTGGTCGCCGCGACTTCGGAAGAGGGCAAGGTCGTCACCAATGGCATGAGCCAGTATTCGCGGGCGGAATTCAACGCCAATTCGGGGCTTGTCGTCGGCATCGATCCGGCGCGCGACTATCCGGACGGGCCGCTGGCGGGGATCGCCTTCCAGCGCCATTGGGAGGAGCTGGCCTATCGCGCGGGTGGCGGCGGCTATAAAGCGCCGGGCCAGAAAGTCGGCGATTTCCTCGCCGGGCGGGCTTCGCGCGAGCTGGGCCAGGTCACTCCGTCCTACAAGCCCGGCGTGACGATGACCGACCTTTCCCAGTGCCTGCCTGACTACGCGGTGGAAGCCATGCGCGAGGCGCTGCCGGTGTTCGGCCGCAAGCTTGCCCGCTACGACGATCCAGACGTGGTGATGACAGGCGTGGAGACGCGCACCTCCTCGCCCGTGCGGATTGGGCGCGGCGGCGACTTCCAGAGTGTCAACACCGCGGGCCTGTTTCCCGCCGGCGAAGGCGCGGGCTATGCCGGCGGCATCCTGTCCGCCGCGATCGACGGCATCAAGGTGGCCGAAGCCCTGGCGAAAAGCCTGCTCGCCGCATGACCTCCCCTCGGTCCTGGGACGCGATCGTTCTGGGCGCCGGGGCGGCCGGCATGATGTGCGCGATGACCGCGGGCGGGCGCGGGCGGCGCGTGCTGCTGATCGATCATGCCAATGAGCCGGGCCGCAAGATCCTGATTTCGGGAGGCGGACGCTGCAATTTCACCAATCTGCACACCGCCGCCGACCGGTTCCTTTCGGCCAATCCGCATTTCGCCAAGTCGGCGCTGGGCCGCTACGGGCCGGAGGACTTCATTGCTTTGGTCGACCGGCACCATATCGCCTGGCACGAAAAGACGCTGGGCCAGTTGTTCTGCGACGGTTCGGCGCGCCAGATCGTCGACATGCTGGCGGGCGAATGCAAGGCGGCCGGCGTCACATTCGCGCTCGGCCACGCCGCCAGCGCCATCGGGCATGACGGCGGTCAGTTCCAGGTCACTCTTGACGGCAGGCCGGAGCGGGCGCCCGCCCTGGTGCTGGCCACCGGCGGGCCATCTATCCCCAAGCTGGGCGCGAGCGGCTTTGCCTACGATGCCGCCCGGCAATTCGGCCTGTCAGTCGTCCAGCCGCGCCCTGCGCTGGTGCCGCTGACGCTGGGGCCGGACGAAGCCCTGTTCCGCGAGCTTTCGGGCGTTTCCGCCGATGTCGAGGTGCGCTGGAACAAGGTGCGCTTTCGCGAGGCGGCGCTGTTCACCCATCGCGGCCTGTCGGGCCCGGCCATGCTGCAGATCAGTTCCTACTGGCAGCACCGCACGCCGATAGCGGTCGATTTCCTGCCCCACGTGGCGCCCGACTGGCTGCTGGCGGAAAAGCGCGAAAGGCCCAGGCTGGCATTGCGCCGGGCGCTCGGCGCGCGCCTGCCCGAACGGCTGGCCGATGCCCTGCTCGAACGCCTGGGGATTGCCGGCGAGCTTGGCGCCATGACCGACAAGGCGCTGCGCGCGGCGCAGGCCCGGCTGGCCAACTGGCCATTCATGCCCAGCGGAACCGAGGGCTTCGCCAAGGCCGAAGTGACCGCCGGCGGCATTTCCACCGCCGACCTTTCGTCGCGGACAATGGAAGCGAAGCGCGTGTCTGGGCTCTATGCGATCGGCGAGGCAGTCGATGTCACCGGCTGGCTGGGCGGGTACAATTTCCAGTGGGCCTGGGCCAGCGGCTGGGCGGCAGGGCAGGCGATCTAGGAAACCTTCCGCGCGAACCAGATCACATGCCGCGCGCCCTTGCCCCGGCCGTCGCTGGCGCTTCGCGCCCGCACGCTGACTTCATCGACGGCAAAGCCCGCTTCGCGCAGGCGGCGGGTGAAGGCGGGATCACGGTGGGCAGACCAGACCGCCAGGATTCCGCCCGGCCTCAGCGCCCGTCTGGCGCGGGCGAGGCCGCCCGGCGAATAGAGCGCGTCGTTTTCCCGGCGGGTCAGGCCGTCCGGCCCGTTATCGACGTCGAGCAGGATCGCATCGTAGCCACTGCTTGCGCTTTCGATCAGCATGGCGACATCGTCCTTCACCAGCACCACGCGCGGATCGTCGAGGCAACCAGCAGTCAGCTCCGCCATCGGCCCGCGCGCCCAGTCGATGATTTCGGGAACCAGTTCGGCCACGGTCAGGCTGGCGTCCTTGCCCAGCACGCCCAGCGCGGCGCGCAGGGTGAAGCCCATACCATAGCCGCCGATCAGAAGGTGCAGAGCCTGGCGCGAGCCGCCGCCCGTGGCCAGCCGCTCCACGGTCATCGTCGCCAGCGCCTGTTCCGATCCGCTCATGCGCGTGTTCATCAGCTCGTTGCGTTCGAGCGCGATGATATGATCGCGGCCGTGGCGATAGAGGCGCAGCTCGACGCCGCCCGGCACAAAGGCGGTGCCGACAAGTTCGCGAGGGATCATGGGCTCTAATTATCGATGAACGAAAGGAATTCCTGCCCCGCCGCCGTGTTGAACTGCGGATGCTTGGCCTTCCACTGGACGTACCATTCGTTGGCTTCCTTGAGCGAGTCTTCGGAAGGCACGCTTTGCTCCCAATTGTCGATGGCATGCTGCACCGAATCGATCGCTGCGTTATCCAGCCCCTCCCGCTCTACCCTCTCGGCCAGCTCGGCCTCGCCGGCGCGGTGCAGGAA
>JAYRPK010000114.1:0-9549 GCA_041911195.1 Novosphingobium sp.
ATGCTGGCGGGCGGCTATATATCCGCCATGGCCGCGGGGCATGGCGCGGGTCCGCAAGGGCTCGATGCATTGCTGGGCGGCCCGCAATAGCAACGCAACAGCAACCAAGGGGCAACGGGGCACATGGCCGCGATCCTGTCGATCCTGATGATGACCGCGCTGGCCCTGGTCGCCGGCGCTTATTACCTGTGGCGGCGCGGCGGCTCGAAAATGCAGGTCGCGCTGATGGTGGTGCTGGCCCTCGTCATGGTCGCCAACATCGCGATCTGGACGCTGCCAGACTCCAGCGGCAAGGCGCCGCTGGGCCAGCAGCTCAAGTAAGCTAAAATGGATCCCGGCCTGCGCCGGGATGACGCGAGGGCGTAAGCGCGCGAGGCGCGCTAACGGCTCACGTCACTTGATCGGGCAATCGGGCGAAAGCCGCATGTCGAGATAGTTGTCGACCGCCGCCATCATGTCGTCGAGTTCGTTCTCGTAGAAGTGGTTGGCGCGCGGCACTTCGTCGTGGTGGATGGTGATGTGCCGCTGGGTGCGCAGCTTGTCGACCAGCTTCTGCACCGCGCCGGGCGTCACCACCGTATCCGCCGCGCCCTGAACGATGATGCCAGAGGCCGGGCAGGGGGCGAGGAAGCTGAAATCGTACATGTTGGCCGGCGGCGAAATCGAGATGAAGCCGCGGATTTCCGGCCGGCGCATCAAGAGCTGCATGCCGATCAGCGCGCCGAAGCTATAGCCGGCGATCCAGGTTACCTGCGCTTCGGGGTGGATCGACTGCACCCAGTCGAGTGCGGCGGCGGCGTCGCTCAGCTCGCCGATGCCGTTGTCGAAGCTGCCCTGGCTGCGCCCGACGCCGCGAAAATTGAAGCGCAGGGTGGCGAAGCCGCGGTTGACGAAGGTCTTGTACATCGCCTGGGTGATGCGATCGTTCATCGTGCCGCCCGCCTGCGGGTGCGGGTGGAGGATCATGGCGACCGGCGCGCGCGGGCGCGGGCCAGGCTGGAAACGGCCTTCGAGGCGGCCTTCGGGGCCGGGGAAAATCACTGAGGGCATAGTTTCTGGACCTTGCGTCTTGGCCCAGTCTGCGCGGCAGGCCGGAACTGGCCGCCGGTCCGCGAAAGGGCTGTGATTGGAAGCGGAGCGCTATATAGAAACGAAGGTCCGAAAAGCAACGTTTTCACGCATTGGCGCAACAGGCCACCAATCCATCGCCCGTATTACCCGGAATCGCACTTCAATGTTTTATCTCGACAATCAGGCGACCACCCCCCTCGCGCCCGAAGCGCTGGAGGCGATGCTGCCCTGGCTCTCAGGCCCGGAAGCCATGGGTTTCGCCAACCCGCATAGCATGCACAAGGCGGGCAGGGCGGCTGCCGCCGCGGTGGAAGTGGCGCGCGAGCAGGTGGCCTCGCTCTTGCCCAAGGGTGGCCGGGTGGTGTTCACCAGCGGGGCGACCGAGGCGATCAACCAGGCCATTCGCTGCGTGCCGCTGGCCCAAGGCAAGGACGGCATTGCCTTTTCGGCGATCGAGCATTCCGCCGTGGTCAATTCGGCGGTGGCGCGCGGCGTGGCCTTGCAGGAACTGCCGGTGAGCGCCGAGGGACTGGTCGATCGGGATGTCGAACTGGCCGAGGGCACCGGCCTTGTCGCGGTGATGCAGGTCAACAACGAGATCGGCACCATACAGCCGGTGGCGCATCTGGCCGAACGGGCGCATGAGGCGGGCGCGCTGTTCCTGTGCGATGCGGTGCAGGGCGCCGGCAAGCTGGCTCCGCCCGAGGGCGCGGACCTGATCGCGATTACCGCGCACAAGCTCTATGGCCCCAAGGGAATCGGCGCGCTGTGGGTGCGCGATGGCCTTGCCTTGGGCCCGCTGATCCACGGCGGCGGGCAGGAAGGCGGCCTGCGCTCCGGCACGCTCAGCCCTGCGCTCTGCGTCGGGTTCGGCGCGGCGGCGGCGCTGGCGAAAGCCCGGATGGAGCAGGACTTCCAGCACCTGTCGGGGCTCGCCGCCCTGGCCCGCTCGATCCTCGCAGGCTGGACGCTCAACGGCAGCGAAGGTGCGCGCTGGCCGGGCAATCTCAACCTGCGGCTCGATGGCCTCAACGTCCCGCGCCTGATGAGCGATTGCCGCGAGATCGCCTTTTCCGCCGGCTCGGCCTGCGGCAGCGGCACCGGCAAGCCCAGCCGGGTGCTTACGGCGATTGGCCTCGAGGCGCCCGTCGCGCGCAATTCAATCCGCTTGGGTTTCGGCCGCTATACGACTAGGGCGGAAGTGGAAGAGGCCTGCAAGGCGATCGAGCAAGCAGCGCGGTCGCAAGGAGCATAGCATTGGTTCGGGTCTGTTTCGTTACTGCCGATGGCCAGCGGATCGAGGTGGAAGCGCCTGCGGGCGAGCGCTTGCTCGCCGTGGCCCAGGGTGCCGGCATGCCGCTGGAAGGCACCTGCGAAGGCCAGATGGCCTGTTCCACCTGCCATGTCATCGTCGCGGCCGAATGGTTCGATAAACTGCCATCAGCCGTCGCCGACGAGGAGGACATGCTCGATCTTGCCGCCGGCGTCGCGCGCACCAGCCGGCTTGCCTGCCAGATCGAACTGACAGGCGACCTGGACGGCCTCGAAGTGCGCATCCCGGGCGAGAGCCACGACATGCAGCGGCGTTGATCCTCCCCCTTCGGAGGAGGATATTCTCGCTAACTGATCAGCAGGATCACGATTCCCGTCAGCACCAGGGCCGCCGCCGTGGCAGTGGCCATCATCCTGACGAAGCCGTGGTAGGCAGTCTCATGCGCCTGACGCTCTTTGGCTGATTGCATGCTTCCCTCCTCATGGACCTGTGGCGCAGGCCCCGGCAACAAACTCGCGGCGGAAAATTGCCCGGGCAGTGTAGTCCAATTCGGGCCTCGCTGCTAGGGCCGCCGCATGGTCACCGACACCACCGATACCACCGAACCCGATCCCTTCGACGCGATCGTCGATGCCCCGTTCGACAGCGCCCTGTCCGAACGCTACCTGGTCTATGCCCTCAGCACGATCACTGCCCGCTCGCTGCCCGACCTGCGCGACGGGCTGAAGCCGGTGCACCGCCGCCTGCTCTGGGCGATGCGGCAGTTGAAGCTCAATCCCACCGATGCCTTCAAGAAGAGCGCGCGGGTCGTCGGCGACGTCATCGGCAAGTACCACCCGCATGGCGACGCCTCGGTCTACGACGCCATGGTCCGCCTCGCGCAGGATTTCTCGCTGCGCTATCCGCTCGTGGAAGGCCAGGGCAATTTCGGCAACATCGACGGCGATAACCCCGCCGCCTACCGCTACACCGAAGCCCGCCTGACCAAGACCGCGATCCAGCTGATGGCCGGGCTGGACGAAGGCACCGTCGATTTCGTCCCGACCTATAACGGCGAGGACGAGGAGCCGGAGATCTTCCCCGGCCTGTTCCCCAATCTGCTGGCAAACGGCGCCACCGGCATCGCCGTCGGCATGGCAACCTCGATCCCCAGCCACAACGTCGCCGAGATCGTCGATGCGACCCTGCTGCTGATCGACAATCCCCATGCCGAGCACGCCCAGTTGATGGAGCTGTTCCACGGCCCGGATTTCCCGACCGGCGGCATCCTCGCCGAAAGCAGCGAGGCCATCTCGCTCGCCTACGAGAATGGCAAGGGCGGCTTCCGCGTGCGCGCGCGGTTCTTCGCGGCGGAGGCCAAGGAGGCGGTGGACCGCGAGGCCGGGATCGAACGCCTCGGCAATGGCCAATGGCAGCTCGTCGTCAGCGAAATTCCCTACATGGTGCAGAAGGGCAAGCTGATCGAGCAGCTTGCCGGGCTGGTCAACGACAAGAAGATCCCCATCCTCGAGGACGTGCGCGACGAGTCCGATGAACAGGTCCGCATCGTCTTCGTGCCCAAGAGCCGCAATGTCGATCCGGACCTGCTGAAGGACGCGCTGTTCCGCCTGTCCGACCTCGAAAACCGCTTCAGCCTCAACCTCAACGTCCTCGACGAGACCCGCACGCCCGGCGTGCTCAGCCTCAAGCTACTGCTGCAGGAATGGATCAAGTCGCAGATCGACATACTGCTGCGCCGCACCCGCCACCGGCTGGACAAGATCGCCTCGCGGCTGGAACTGGTCGAAGGTTACATCATTGCCTACCTCAACCTCGACCGGATCATCGAGATCATCCGCACCGAGGACGAGCCGAAGCCCGTCATGATGGCCGAGTTCAGCCTGACCGACCGGCAGGCCGAGGCGATCCTCAACATGCGGCTGCGCAGCTTGCGCAAGCTTGAGGAAATGGAACTGCGGCAGGAGCGCGACGACCTGCTGGCCGAGCAGGACGACTTGCAGAAGCTGCTCGAAAGCCCGGCCCGCCAGCGCACCCGCCTGAAGCGCGACCTGGGCGCCCTGCGCAAGGACTATGCCGAGGATACCGAGCTGGGCCGCCGCCGCACCACCATCGCCGAAGCCGCGCCGGCGCGCGAGTTCAACATGGACGCGATGATCGAGAAGGCGCCGGTCACGGTGATCCTCTCGGCCAAGGGCTGGATCAGGGGCGCCAGCGGCCACGCCGCGCTCGGCCCCGACGGCATGGGCGATTTCAAGTACAAGGAAGGCGACGGCGCGTCTCACGCGCTCCACGCGCAGACCACCGACAAGCTGCTGGTCGCCTGCGACAATGGCCGGTTCTACACCCTGGGCTGCGACAAGCTCCCCGGCGCGCGCGGCTTCGGCGAGCCGATCCGCACCATGCTGGATATCGATGCCGGGGCGGAGATCGTCGCGGTGCTGGTCCATCGGCCGGGCGCGCGGCTGCTGCTCGCCAGCAACCAGGGCCGCGGGTTCATTGCCGAAGCGGGCGAGCTATTGGCCGAAACCCGCAAGGGCAGGGGGGTGATGACCACCAAGCCCGGCGTGAAGCTCGCCGTGGTGCGCGAGATTCCGGAAGGGCACGATCACGTTGCCGTGGTCGGCGACAACCGCAAGCTGGTGATCTTCAGCCTCGAGGAAGTGCCGGTGCTCGGCAAGGGCCAGGGCGTCACCCTGCAACGCTACCGCGACGGCGGGCTGGCCGATGCGACGACGATCCGGCTGGAGGACGGCCTGTCATGGCGCATGGGCGGCGAAAGCGGCCGGGTGCGGACGGAGAGCGACGTGAGGTTGTGGAAGGTGGCGCGCGGGGCGGCTGGACGGATGCCGCCGACGGGGTTTCCTAGGGATAACCGGTTCTGATCATGGCCTGCCCGCTCTGTCATGAACTGTGCGGGACCAGGGAAATTCGATCTCCTGACAATTTGCGGGATGCCATCGTACTGGCAAAGTCGGCCATCCAGCGCGGCATCATAGCGGAACAGGCGAGCGAATCCGGCATGCTCTGGACTGAACCGTTCGACCAGGTCAGCAGCGATGGCCCTTGGGACGACATCCTGTCCTACGAATTTCGCTGCAAGGCCTGTGGCGAGCGCTTTTCCCTGAGCGCCGAGACCTACCACGGCAGCGGCGGCAAGTGGCAACGCCACGGCCGTTAGCCGGCATCAAGGGGACAGCTCTTCGCCAAGGATTTCCCAAACCCTCTCCTCCCCCGGAAATTGCTCCGCCACCCAGCGCGCTTCGACGGCCTGGAGGATGCGCGCGACTTCGGGGCCGGCCTTGACGCCGCGTTCGACGATCTGGCCGCCTTTGAGCGGGAAGGTCGGGATGGTCCAGCCGCGCAGGGGCGATGCGTCCGCGCCGGCCAGCAGCAGGCGAACCAGCGCGGAGTCGATGCCGAGGCGGTAGGCAAGGGCGCGGGCGCTTAAAACCTCCCCGGGACGGGGAGGGGGACCGCCGGAGGCGGTGGAGGGGTTGCGGCTAGGTTCCACCCCTCCGTCATCGCTTCGCGATGCCACCTCCCCGTTCCGGGGAGGTCCTTTGCTGTCGCGTGCCCCCGCCAGGGCCAGGCGCTTTTTCTGCGCGCCGGAAAGCCGGAAGCGGCTCGCCACCTGCTCCGCCAGCGGCACGTCGGCGGGGAGCAGCGCCGCCAGCCGGCGCAGCGGATCGGGGGCGATCTCCTGCCGAGATTCCTGCGCCACCAGCGCGGCCAGGGCTTCCACCCGGGCCTCGGGCAGGATCACCGGAAGCACGCCCAGCTCGGCCATGCGCGCCAGGGTGGGCGCGGGGTCGGGCAGGGCGAGGATCGCCATGGTCTCCATGCCGATGCGCTCGCGCGACAGGCCCTTCAGGGTCGCCGCCAGTTCCGCGCAGGCCTCTTCGGCTGCCTCGTCGGCAGGTTGTGAGCCAAACCTGGCCTGGAACCTGAAATAGCGCAGGATCCGCAGGTGATCCTCGCGGATGCGCTGGCGGGCATCGCCGATGAAGCGCACGCGGCGGGCCTCGAGGTCGTCCAGACCGCCAAAGAAGTCCGCGATCTCCAGCGTCTGCGGGTCGGCATAGAGCGCATTGATGGTGAAATCGCGCCGCGCCGCATCGTCCTGCCAGTCGCTGGCGAACCGGACCGTGGCGCGGCGGCCGTCGGTGGAGACATCGTGGCGCAGGGTAGTGATCTCGACCGGGCCCTGGTCGAGCAGGGCGGTCACCGTGCCGTGGTCGATGCCGGTGGGGACAGTGCGGATGCCCGCCTTCTTGCAGCGGCCGATCACTGCGTCGGGCACCAGCGGGGTGGCGAGGTCGATGTCCTTGGCCTCGATCCCCAGCAAGGTATCGCGCACCGCCCCGCCGACATACCGCGCATTGCCCGCGCCCAGCGCGGCCACCAGCACGGCGAGGTCTTCGCGCGTTGTCCAGGCGGCGGGGGGAAGGCGTTCAGCCATGCCACTTCAGCCTGCGCGAGAGATTTACAATCAAGGCCGCTGTAATTCCCCAGATATTATGCTCGCGCCAGATGATCTCGTTATAGGCGCGCATGTCGCCTTCCCATTCGACCCATTGCTGGTTGTGGTTCGCCGGATCGAGCACGAAGCCGGCCGGCGCCTCGAACCACTGCGCCACTTCAGTGGGATTGGGCACGATCTCGATATCGGGCGGAACCACGCCGAGTACCGGGGTGATCTCGAAGCCGGAATGGGTCTTGTAGACGTCGCTGGCGCCGATCACGCGGACCTTGGCGGGGTCGATGCCCAGTTCCTCGTGCGCCTCGCGCAGGGCCGCTTCGATCGGCGTTTCGCCGGGATCGATGCCGCCGCCGGGAAAGGCGATCTGGCCGGGGTGCGAGCGCATGTTGGAGGGGCGGTGGAGCAGCAGCATGCCCGGCTCCTCGCGCTCGGTCAGCGCGACGAGAACCGCCGCCGGCCGAAAGCTCTCGCCGCCGGCCAGCCGTTGGTCCTCGAACAGTTCGAGCATTTCGCCGGAATGGCCCTCTTCATAAAGCCGGCTGACATGGGTGAAGAGCTGGCTCATGCCGGCACCAGCGGGAACACCGCCCCCTGGCTGGAGACGGAGAGATGGCCAGTTTCCAACGCGATTTCCACCAGTTGGGCATAGGTGCTGCGATTCAGTCGTGCCTCCAACCCGTTGCGCAGGCCCAGATAGATCGCCGGCACATCCGGATCGCCGCGCGCGGTGACAGGATGGTCCGGCCCGGCAATCACCAGTTCGTCGGTGTTGAGGCAGAAGGCGAGCGCATCACTTTCCAGCTTGACGTCCACCGCGAGGAAGGCCGCGTCCTCGACCTCGATCGACAGGCGCTCGTGCGGCGTCACCAGCCAGTGCCGCCCCTCCGCGTCGCACATCAGCAGGGTGGAGAAGGCGCGGACCATTGCCGGGCGGGTAATCTCGCCGTCCTCGTGATACCACTTGCCGTCCCTGGCGATGCGCATGTGGCTCTCGCCTTCGCGCGCCGGCTGCCAATCCGCCAGCGGTGGCAACCTGCGCGCCTCGACCAGCCCGGCGATCTCGGCCAGCGACATGGCGGCAAGTTCGGGGGGCGGTTCATAGGGCATCGGCAGTCGTTGCCAGATGCAACGGCCGAGGCCAAGCCCCGTGAGCTTATCCCTTCCAGGGGACCAGCATGCCCTCTTTGGGCAGCACCGCCGGATTGTCGCAGCGCACCAGCAGGCGGTGCGGCTCCCACGGGCCGGGCAGTTTCCAGCCGCCGGTATGCTCGGCGCTGAAGCCCCAGAAGCGACCGTAGTATTCCGGATCGCCGATCATCACCTGCGGCAGCGGCGCGCGCGGATCGAGCGCGGCGAGGCTGGCGGTGGTCAGCGCCTGGCCATAGCCGCGGCCCTGCTGTTCCGGCAGCACCGCGACCGGGCCGACCATGATCATCGGGTGGGCTCTGCCTTCGGGATCGGTCAAAGCGACAGGCCAGCACTGGATAGTGCCGGCCAGCATGTCCTCCTCGTCGAGCGCGGCGAAGCTGAGGCCGGGCAGCCACTCGGTCCCTTCGCGCACCTTGTAGGCGGTGCGCTTCTGGCGACCCGGCTCGAAAGCGCGGTCGAGCAGTTGCTCGACCAGGGCGGGATCGACGTCGGCAAGGGGAATAATGGTGCTCACGGCGCGCGCCGATAGGGGCGGGGGGGCGCTTTGTCGAGAATTTCCGCCCTTACCGGGGCGTCAGGCGCAGCAATCGCCCGCCCGCGCCGTCCTCCAGCGCGAACAGCGCGCCGTCCTCGCGCTCGGCGATGGCGCGGATGCGGACGCCCATGTTGTAGCGTTCCACCTCGCGCGCGGCATCGCCGTCGATGGCGACCCGGACGATCCCTGTCGCGCCCATTGCCGCTATCAGCACCTGGCCGCGCCAGGCGGGGAACCTGTCGCAGCGGCAGAAGATGAAACCGCCCGGCGCGATCACCGGGTTCCAGCTGACTTTCGGAGCGGCGAATTGCGGGTGTGCGGAATGGCGCGGGATCGGCGTGCCGTTGTAGTGATCGCCTTCGGAGGCCAGCGGCCAGCCATAGTTGCGGCCCGGCTCGACCAGGTTCAGCTCATCCCCGCCCCAGGGTCCGTGCTCGATGTTCCACAGGCGGCCGGCCCCATCGAAGCGCAGGCCCAGCAGGTTGCGATGGCCCAGCGACCAGACCTGCGCCGCTATTCCGCCGCGCGCCGCGAAGGGATTGCCCGGCGCGGGCGAGCCATCGGGCAACAGCCGCAGGACCTTGCCGAGATTGCCGTCAAGGTCCTGGGCAGGCGTCATCTTCTGCCGGTCGCCGGAGGTGACGAACAGGAAGCGCCCATCGGGCGAGAAAACAAGGCGGTGCGAATAGTGGCCCCGGCCGGTGACCTTGGGTCCCTGCCGCCAGATCACCTGCAGCCCTTCCAGGCGCGCGGTTTCGCCCGCCAGCACCAGTCTGGCCCGGCCCAGCGCCGCGCCCGCCGTGCCGCGAGGGCCCGCCTCGGCCCAGCTCAGGTAGACCATGCCGCTTTGCGCATGGTCAGGCGCCAGCACCACGTCGCCCAGCCCGCCCTGACCCTCGTGCACCACTCGCGGCACGCCGGCGACATCGCGCACCGGGCCGCTTTCCTGCCACAGCTTGAGGCGCCCGCCGCGCTCGGTGACCAGCGCCAGCCGCGTGCCGGGAATGAAGGCCAGGGCCCAGGGCTCGTCGAACTGCGCGA
>JAYRPK010000115.1:0-9605 GCA_041911195.1 Novosphingobium sp.
AGCGCCGCCAGCGCCGGATAGACCGCCAGGTAGAGCGAAAGCAGGAAAACCGCGATCCAGCCCAGCCAGGCCGGCATGTTGGCCTGATAGGTAAAGGCCGTGGCGATCCAGGTGTTGCCAATGGTGAAATGGCCGACCCCGAACAGCCAGCCGATCAGAGTGGCCTGCTTGAGGTTGGGCGCGCGGGCGAGCAGTTCGATCAGAGCGGCCAGGGCCGCCAGCGTCAGCGGCCAGGCATGCAGCGGCTCGAACCCGCAGGCGGCAAGCCCCCCAAGCGCAACCGCGCACCATTGCGGGTGCGCGGCGCAGCGGTTCAGGAAGTTTCGGACGAATCCCATTGGCGGAGGCATTAGCCCGACTTGTCCTCCCCGGCATAGCCAAGAAGATCGCCCGGCTGGCAGTCGAGCTCGCGGCAGATCGCCTCCAGCGTGGAAAAGCGGATCGCCTTGGCCTTGCCGGTCTTGAGGATCGAGAGGTTGGCGAGAGTGATGTCGATCCGCTCTGCCAGTTCGGTTAGCGTCATCCGGCGAGCGTGGAGAAGGTCGTCGAGCTTGCAGGAGATCCTGCAGCTTTCGTTACAGGGTTCGGGTGGCATCACACGGTCCCCTCGATATCTTCCTGCAGCCGCGTTCCATGGTCGAAGACGCGGGCGAGGATGAAGAGCAGCAGCGCGACCAATAGCCCGCCAAGGTCGAACGAGATCGACAGGCTGTGTTGCGATGCGGCGTCGCGCAGCAGGCCCGCGACCGGCTTCAACGCCAGGGCGATGCCCTGCATGGCCAGCGCCAGCCATCCCATCGCACGCAGGCGGCGGGCATTGGCGGGGATGAACGGCGAGCCGCCATCGACCGTATCGATCACTGCCACGAGGTTCCTGAGGAACAGGAAGGCGAGCGCGGCTATGGCGATTCCGCACAGGATGCCAAACGTGATCAGCGCAAGCGCCTGCCCATCGGGCCGATGCGCGGCTTCGTCCAGGATGACGATCGTCATCTTGTCGCGCAGCAGCCAGATGGCGGGAATGGCGAGGGCAAGAACTGCCCCTGCCATTCCCGCCAGGGCCTGGACGATGACGATCAGCAGCCGGGTGCCGCGCAGCAGCGGGTCGGAACGCAGGGTGCTCATGGTCGGGTGTCCTTAGGCCAGGTTGGCGATGGCGACCGTGCTCGAAGGCGTGGAAACCGTCGGCAGCCAGAACGCGGTAGCGATGAGGCCGGCGAGGATGAAGGCGGTGAAGCGAGTGGTCAGGCTTTGGGTCATTGATCGTTCTCCAATATGGTCGATATCGATATTCAATAAGTCGAGTCGGCCTTATTGTCAATCGATAATATCGAAAAACGATATAATGCTGATTGTTTTACGGAAAATCGGGTCAACCTACCTGTCGGATGCCTCCTCGCGGTTCGCCTGCGCCCAGGTCACGCCGACTTGCCCGCGATCGTAGCGGATCACCGGATTGGCCGTGCCATAGGGATCGAGCGTGTGGAGGAAGCGGTGAGTGCCGATCGAATGGGCGCAGGTCAGGCCCAGCTCGATGATTTCCGCCGTGGTGAAGTGCTCTGCCAGCCGGCGGTAGATATCGTCGCCGATCTTGTGGTGATCGGTCGCCAGCAGTTCGATGAATTCGAGCGCCAGCCGCTCGCGCTGCGAAAGGTCGCCGCGCAGGGATGGGTCGGTCAGGCAGGCGACGGCGTCCTCGTCCGCCCCATCCACCTTGCGCGAGGCCATGCAAGGTTCGCAGCCGCCGAGCTGCGCGCTACGGATGCGAAGCAGTTCGAGCAGGCGTCCCGGAAGCAGGTGCCGGGGGAAGTTGGGGTGCCGGTCGCCATCGTCCGGCACTTCGTCGTGCGCGGCATAGGCGAAGATCTGTAGCGGCAGGGGATCGGTAAAGCCGCCATTGGCCATGCCCGCCTCGATCATTTCGCGTTCCTTTGCCGGAACTTCTTCCCAGGGAATGGGTTCGATGCGCGGCATGAATGCTCTCCTCTCGAAGCGCAGCATGAGGTGGACGCGGCGCAGGGTCAACCGGGCCTTTTGGCCGTGTGCAAATGGCTATGCACCGTGATATATTGCGAATCAGAAGCAGAAATATCGCTCGCCAAACGTGAGCCGCTTCAAGACGGGAGATTGCAATGGCTACCGATGCTAAGACCATTTCGCTCGACAAAAGCCGCGAGGACGACGCCAAGTTCTACTGGCTCGCCGACGGCTATGCCCCGGGCGGCTTCGTCAAGCACATCGACGAGACCCAGTTCATCCAGGGTACCCACCCCCTGTTCAACGGCATCAAGATCGTCGACTGCGACACTCACTTCACCGAGCCGCCAGACCTGTTCAAGACCGTGCCGGAGAAGTTCAAGGGCCGCGCGCCGGAAGTTCGCCGGGTGGATGGGCTGGACCGCTGGTTCATCGGCGACAAGGATTTCGGCACGCTGGGCGGCAACGTCATCGCCAAGAACCGCGACAAGCTGCTCGGCCGCCTGTCGCACCGCACCTATGACGAGATCCACCCCGGCTCCTACCAGGTCAAGCCGCGGCTGGAGGAAATGGACAAGCAGGGCATCTGGGCGCAGATCTGCTTCCAGAACGGCGGACTCACGCAAGCCGGCTCGCTGCTGGCGCTGGGCGACATCGACTTGGCCATGTTCGTCATCCAGCGGTTCAACGATGCCTGCGCCGAACGGCAGGAGGAATCGGGCGGCCGCGTCAACTGTATGGCGACGCTGCCCTACTGGGACCAGAAGCTGATGGTCGCCGAGGTCAAGCGCGTGCTCGACATGGGCGTAAAGGGCTTCACCCTGCCTGACCGTCCGGAGCGCTTGATGCAAGGCTATCTCGGCCCGGATCACAAGTGCTCGCCGTTCTGGGAAGAAGTGTTCGACATCTGCAACTCCACCGGCACCCCGATCAACTTCCACATCAACGCTTCGCTTGATGCGGGCTCGGCGATCTGGGACAACGTGGAATTCAGCCAGCGCCTGCCGATCAATGCCATGATCCACACCATCGGCACTTCGGCGCAGATGGCCAACTTCATGGTCTCCGGCATCCTCGACAAGTACGAGCAGCTCAAGATCGGCATGATCGAGAGCGGCATCGGCTGGGTGCCCTTCGTGCTTGAGATGATGGAGCACCAGTGCGACGAGTTCCGCACCATGGAGAACAACGGCCTGAAGAAGCGCCCGAAGGAATATTTCCGCGATAACTTCTGGGTTTCCTGGTGGTTCGAAACCTATGCCCCGCAGCACATGCTGGAAGAGATCGGCTTCGACAAGGTGCTGTTCGAAACCGACTTCCCGCACCCGACCTCGCTCTATCCGGGCGTGCAGGAGAAGCTGGCCGAGCAACTCGGCCACTACGACTACGCCACCCGCAAGCAGGTGCTCGAAACCAACGCGGCGCAGCTGTTCAACCTGGACCTTTGAACGGCAGGGGCGGCGGCCTAGCGGCCGCCGCCCGGTCCGCACGCGAACCCCGCCCCTTTTCGGGCGGGGTTTTTGTTTACTTGCCGGCTGAACGATTGACTTCCCCCGCTATGCCCCGCCACACTTCCTGCCGGAGAGGTTCATGCGCGTTGCCATATTCAACGGGGCGGGAAAGCCCATAACCATTGAGCAAGTCGCCGACGATCCGCTCGGCCCCACGGACCTGCGCATCGAGGTAGGCCGCTGCGGCATTTGCGGCAGCGACATCTCGATGACCTCGGGCTCGGCCTTCGACTATGCCCATGGCGTCAGACTTGGCCACGAGATCGCCGGCACGGTCATCGAAGTGGGCAGGCAAGTCACCCGCTGCAAGGTGGGCGATATGGTCGCCGTCTTCCCGACCGGTTTTTGCGGAAATTGCGACATGTGCCTTGGCGGCAGGCCGTTGTTCTGTCCCCAGGGGCGCATGCAGTTCGGCGGTTTCGGCGAGCGCATGGTGATAACGGAAAGTTCCGCCTTTCGCTTTCCTGCCTCGGTCTCGATGGCCGAAGGCGCCCTGGTCGAGCCGATCGCCTGCGGCCGAAAGGCGCTGCGGATGGCGCGGCTGGAGAAGGGCGACGACGTACTTGTGCTGGGCGGCGGCTCGATGGGCATGGCCGCCATCTGGTGGGCGCGGCGCATGGGGGCGGGGCGGATCGTCGTCGCCACCCGCAGCGCCGCGCGGCACGAAATCCTGCGTGCCATCGGTGCGGACGATGCGGTGATTGTCAGCGACGACGATGCGGACGCCATTGCCCGCGCCTTTCCCGCAGGGCCCCCGCGCATGGCCGTCGAGTCCATCGGCAAGCCGGGGCAGTTGCACTTCGCGGTACAACAGGTCGGGCTGGGCGGATCGGTCATCTCGCTCGGCATGTGCACGGTGAACGATCCGGTCGTGCCGGCCTTCAGCGCCTTTCGCGACGTGACCTTGCACTTCCCCGTTTCCTACACCACCGACGACTGGATCGAGACCATTCGTTCCTTCGACGCCGGCGAGGTCCCCGCCGAAACGATGGTTTCCGAGACCCTGGCCTTGTCCAGCCTGCCTACGCTGATCGAGGAAATGCGCGGTCCGCATGGCCACCAGAAGGTGCAGATCGCACCCAACCGATGAAAGACGCCGCATGAACCAACTGCGTTTCGACGGCCGCACCGCCATAGTCACCGGCGCCGGCGGCAATCCCAGCCTGGGCCGGGCCCATGCACTGCTGCTCGCCAGCCGCGGGGCCAATGTGGTGGTCAACGACATCGGCGCGCTGCCCGAGGCGCTGAACTATCCCGGCGTGGCCTCGGCCGAGGCGGTGGCCGAGGAAATCCACGCAGCCGGCAGCAAGGCCATCGCCGACACCCATTCGGTCGCTGATGCGCAGGGAGCCATGGCGATCGTCGAGACGGCGCTTTCGGCCTTCGGATCGGTGGACGTGCTGGTGAACAATGCCGGCATCTGCCGGGTGGTCTCCTTCGAGGAAATGACGCCCGCCGATTTCGATCAAACCATCCAGATCAACCTGATGGGCACGGTCCATATGTGCCGCGCCGCCTGGCCGCACATGAAGGCCGCGGGCTATGGCCGGATCGTCAATATCAGCTCCGGATCGATGGCGGGCCTTGCCTGGCAGACGGCCTATGCCGCCTCCAAGGGCGGGGTGTTCAGCTTCACCCGCGCGCTGGCTTCGGACGGGGCGGAACATGGGATCAAGGCCAATTGCCTGACGCCCGGCGCGCTGACCCGCATGGTTTATGCCGCCCAGGGCGAGGATTCGGTGCATATCGCCGCGACCAGGGACACGATGTTGCCCGAACGGGTCTCGCCCGCCGTCGGCTTCCTCGCCCACGAAAGCGTGCCCTTCACCGGCGAGTGCATCGAATCGATGGGCGGCCACGTGGCGCGCTACTATCTCGCGCGCACTCCAGGTTTCGATGATCCCGACATGACCATCGAAACCCTTGCCGAGCGTTGGCCCGAACTCATGACCGGCACGGCCGAGGGCCTGTCGACCCACAAGGATGCCGATCCGCGCGAATGGAGCCCCAAGCCCTACCGGCCGGTGTTCGAGGGTTAGGCGTATTGCTCCATGGCCAGGGTCAGGGCGTGGCCAAGGCCGGCGATGCTTTCGTCCGAAACGTTGAGCGTAATGGCGATGCGCAGGCGTGCCGTGCCGTGCGGCACCGTCGGCGGGCGGATGCCGCGCACGTCATAGCCCAGCGCCTGAAGTGTCGCCGCGATCTCCATGGTGCGCGCGTCCTCGCCGATGATCGCGGGGAGAATCTGCGAGCCGGTGGCTGAAACCCCGGCGGGGGCCAGCGCCGCTTCGGCGAGGCGCACCTTGCTCCACAGGGCGCTGCGCCGCGCCGGATCGCTGCGCAGCAGGCGCAGCGCTGCGCGCACGGCCGAGGCCATCAGCGGCGAAGGGGCAGTCGAGAAGATGAACCCGCGCCCGCGGTTGATCAGGAAATCGCAGACCACCGAAGGTGCGCAGACCAGCGCGCCCTCGCAGCCCAGCGACTTGCCGCAAGTGCGCAGGGTGATGACATTGTCCCGCCCTTCGAGATGGGCGGCCAGCCCGCGCCCGTCCGGGCCGAACAGGCCGGTGGCATGGGCCTCGTCGATCAGCAGCACGGCCTGATGGCGATCGGCCAGCGCCGCCAGCTCATCGAGCGGCGCGCGGTCGCCGTCCATTGAGTAGAGGCTCTCCACCGCGATCCACACGCGGCCCTTGTTCCCTCCCGAACGCCAGGCGCGGATGGCATGTTCGAAGGCGCCGGTATCGTTGTGCCGCACCGTCACATGGTCCGCGCGGCCAAGCCGCACGCCTTCGTGGGCGGAGGCATGGATCAGCTCGTCATGGACCACCAGGTCGCCGCGCTGGGGCAGGGTGGAAAACAGCGCGGAATTGGCTGCAAACCCGGTCGAGAACCACAGCGCGCGCTGTGATCGGAAGAACTCCGCCGCTTCCGCTTCCAGCGCCTCGTGCTCGGGATGGTTGCCGCGCAGCAGGCGCGAGCCGCCTGAGCCCACCGGCACGCCGCGATCCAGCGCCGCCTGCACCGCGTCGGCCAGCTCGCGCGAGCCTGCCAGGCCGAGATAGTCGTTCGAGGCAAAGTCCGCGCCGGCACGCCCGGCCAGTTCGCGGCGGCGCGAGATGGCCGACAGGCGATCGAGATCGGCCTGCTGGGCGGGGTAGGGCGATCCGCCCTGCGTCATTCCGCGGCTTCTCGCAGCGAACAGGTGCTGGTCCGCATCGGTTCCTCACCCTCCATCGGCCGCATCCCCAACCGCGCCATCATTCTGGCATCGGCATCGTCGCCGGCATTGGGGGCGGTGAGCAGCTTGTCGCCGGTGAAGATCGAGTTCGCCCCGGCCATGAAGCACATGGCCTGCACTGCGTCGCTCATGCTCTCGCGCCCGGCGGATAGCCGCACCATGCTCATCGGCATGGTGATGCGCGCCACCGCGACGGTGCGGACAAATTCGATGTCGTCGATCCTGGCGAGCGGCGTATCGGCCAGCATGTCGCCCAGAACCGTGCCCTTGACCGGCACCAGCGCGTTCACCGGCACGCTTTCGGGATGGCGCGGCAGAGTGCATAGGGTGTGGATGAAGCCGACCCTATCGCTGCGCGTCTCACCCATGCCGACGATGCCGCCCGAGCAGACGTTGATCCCCGCGCCGCGCACATGGTCCAGCGTCTCCAGCCGGTCGTCGAGCGTGCGGGTGGTGATGACATCGCCATAGCGTTCGGGCGAGGTGTCGATGTTGTGGTTATAGTAGTCGAGCCCGGCCTCGGCGAGCTGCTGGGCCTGGTTCGGCGTCAGCATGCCCAGAGTCATGCAGGTCTCCATGCCCATGCCCGAGACGCCCTTCACGATCTCGACGATCGCCGGCATGTCGCGCTCCTTGGGGTTGCGCCAGGCTGCGCCCATGCAGAAGCGCTTGCTGCCTGCGTCCCTTGCCTGCGCCGCGCTCTGCAGTACTTCGCGCACGTCCATCAGCTTGGTCGCCTTGACGCCCGCATCGGCATGGACCGACTGCGAGCAATAGCCGCAATCCTCCTGGCAGCCGCCCGTCTTGATCGACAGCAGCGTGCACAGCTGCACCTCGTCCGGCGCGTGGTGGGCGCGGTGGCTCTCGGCGGCGCGGAACAGAAGTTCGGTAAACGGCAGGTCGAACAGCGCGGCGATCTCCTCGCGCGTCCAGTCGTTGCGGGGTTCAGTGTGCATTTGCGGCCTTCCAGTCGCGCTTGATCTTCTTGGCGAGCGACCATTTGTGGACTTCGGTCGGGCCGTCATAGATGCGGAATGCGCGGATTTCGCGGTATACCTGTTCGACGATAGTGCGGTCGGTGACGCCAAGGCCGCCCATCGCCTGGACGCACTTGTCGGCGACGCGCTGCAAGGCTTCCGACACCGCGACCTTGGCCATCGAGCTTTCCGCCGTGCCGAGCGAGCCGGTGTCGAGCACGCCTGCGCACCAGTCGATGATCAGTTCGCACTGCTGCAGGTCGATCAGGTTTTCGGCGAGCGGAAAGCCGACGCCTTCGTGGTCGATCAGCACCTTGCCGAAGGCCTCGCGGCGGCAGGCATAGTCGGTAGCGATCTCCTGCGCGCGGATGCAGGCGCCCAGCCAGCGCATGCAGTGCGACAGGCGGGCGGGGGAGAGGCGGATCTGGGCGTAGTTGAAGCCCTCGCCGGCATTGCCTAGCATCTGGGTCGCCGGCACGCGCAGCTCGTCGATGGTCAGCGTGGCGTGGCTGCCGGGCATGGAGTTGTCGATGGTGTTCGGAATTTCATCGATGCGGATCGCCGGGTCCGGCAGGTCGATGAGGAACATGCAGGCGCCCTCTTCGGCCTTGGCCATGACGATGCCGACCCCCGCGCCCTCGCAGCCGGTGATGAAGGTCTTGCGGCCATTGATCACCCAGTGGTTGCCGTCGGGGCGGCACATGGTTTTCATCATCGACGGGTCGGAGCCCGCGCCGCCCTCTTCCCAGGGCTCGGTCATGAAGAAGGCGGAGCGCTTGCGGCCTTCGACCATGGGCTTGAGGAACCGTTCCTTGAGTTCCGGGCTGCCGACCTTGCCGAGCAGGTACATGTTGCCTTCGTCGGGCGCATTGGTGTTGCAGGCCAGCGGGCCAAGCGGGGAAAGGCCGCTCTTGATCAGCACCTTGGCCGTCTCGCGCTGGGTGAGGTGGCCGCCGTCGGGCAGGATGTGTGGCGACAGCACCCCGGCCTGGCGGGCCAGCTCCTTCAGCTCCAGTACCAGCTCGTCGGTCGGCGCGCCATGGTGGTCGCGGCGGGGGTCCTTTTCATAAGGCACCACCACCTCGCGCACGAAGCGTTCGACGTTCGCGGCGATTTCGGCTGTCCGTTCGGGACCGGCGCCGCTCATTGATTCGGAATTTCCCATGGCTTTGCGCACTGCAGCAAAATGCGCCAAAACGGAAGCCCGGCTAATCGAGCAGGGCCTCGCGCATCGCCTTCAGGTCGCTGGCGGCAAGGCCCATGTCGCGGGCGTAGCCTTCGACCGAGCCGCACTGTTCCTCCACCGCATCGAGCAGGGCAAGGATCCATGCCGGGTGCGCGCCGCTGATCACCTTGCCCACTTCCGGGTCGATTTTCGCAAAGCCTTCATAGCCCTTACGCGGGCCCGAGCCGAGCGCCCTGCGCAGGTCCACCGCGCGCTCGGTCATGTTGAAATCCTGGGCAATCGTCTCGCGCGGCACGCCGAGCAGCGAGAGTACCAGCGCCGCCGCGCCGCCGGTGCGGTCTTTGCCAGCGGTGCAATGAAACACCAGTGGCAATTCGCCGCCGGCCAGCGCACGGAAAATTTCAGCATAGGCCTCGGCCTGCTGGAAGGGCAGGTGGCGATAGCCGGCGACCATGATGGCGCTTGCTTCCTCAGCCGTGGCGATGCCCTTTGTCGCCATCTGCTTGAGCTGGCCGAAGGTTTCCTCGTGCTGGCGCGCGAAGTAGCGGGCGTCTGAGGCGAGGGCCCAGTGATTGGGCTCTTCCTGCTGCTCGGTGGCGGTGCGGAAGTCGACGACCATGCGGATGCCGCGTTCGGCAAGGGCCCGCGCGTCGTTCTCGGTGAGCCGGGTCATCATGCCGGAGCGATAGAGGTGGCGCCACTTGACCGTGCGG
>JAYRPK010000116.1:0-8996 GCA_041911195.1 Novosphingobium sp.
AACGATCCGAAATGAAATTTCGGATCAGTGACTCAAGCAGGCCGGAACAGCATGGCGTCGCCGTTCATGCAGTAGCGCTTGCCGGTCGGCCGTGGGCCGTCGTCGAAGACGTGGCCCAGGTGCCCGCCGCAGCGCGCGCAATGCACTTCGGTGCGCGGATAGCCCACTTCCCAGTCGGTCGATGTGCCGATAGCGCCCGGAAGCGGCCGCCAGAAGCTGGGCCAGCCGGTGTTGCTTTCGTACTTGGTGGTCGAGGAATAGAGCGGATTTCCGTCCGCCGCGCAGATGAAGGTGCCGCGCCGATGCTCGTTGACCAGCGGCGATGTGCCCGGCCGCTCGGTGCCTTTCTGGCGCAGGATGTAGAACTGCTCGGGCGTCAGCCGCCGACGCCATTCCGCCTCGCTGAACCGGACGGGATAGGCCCGCGCCTCCGCCGAGCTGCCGCTACAGGCGGCAAGCACCGGCACGGCGGCGCTGGCGCCCAGCATGGCAAGGAAACGGCGGCGGGAAGGTTCTGGCTGCATCGCGGACTCTCCTGCGGATATGGGTCCATATACGCACGAAAGTCCGGATTCCGATCACCTGCCTGCAAACATTTTCAGGCGGCTGCGGGCTTGCGCCGCTTGCTCCGCTTGCTGCCCGACGGCCCGCTCTTCATCACCAGCTTGCGGAACAGGCCTGCGCCCACCTTGATCAGCGCGCCGATGCACAGCACCTGCCAGGCGATCACCGCCAGGTGCGGCCAGATCGATGCATCCTGCGCGGCGCGTGCCAGCATGGCGTAGGGCGAACTGAACGGCACGACGATCGCCACCTTCTCGTAGATGCTGCCCGGCGCGGCGACCGCATAGGCGGCGAGCATGAAGAAGACGATCTGGGCGAAGCTGGCCGGCATGGAAAGCGTCTGCACTTCGCGCACCGTCGTCGCCATCGAGCCGATGATCAGGAACAGCGCGCCGATCAGCAGATAGGCCAGCGCGAAATAGACAATGCCCAGCGCTATGAACAAGGGCCAGCCTACTGCCGGCGCGGCGAGGCTGAGCGCTTGCCCGCCCGAGGCCAGCGAATAGAGCCCGGCGGCCATGCCCCAGCAGGCGATGCCGACCATCGATACCGCCAGCATGGCGAACAGCTTGCCCAGAAACACCGCGTCCATGGGAATCGCGGCGGCCAGGATCTCGATGATCTTGTTGCCCTTTTCCTCGACGAGGTTCGACAGCACCATGCCGGCGAGCAGCATGGTGAGCAGGAACAGCAGCAATTGTCCCGCCTGCGCGGTCAGCACCCGGCCGTGATGTTCGGAGGCCATGCTGCTGACCGTGCTTGCCGTAGTCACTTCGGGATAGGCCTGCGCGCCCCGCCCCAGCGCTTGTGCGGCGAGCAGCGAGACCGGGCCTTGCCATTCGGCAATCCGCTCCGCCGTGCCGGTCAACCTGGGCTTTTCAAGGCTGCCGGTCAGCACTGCGGCCTGAGCTACCTGCTTGGCGGCGATCGCCCCTGCCGCATCGAAGTGCTCGCCCGGAGCGAGCTGTTTGACGACGACCAGATCGGGCAAGGCAGCCCCCACTCTGGGCGCCAGCACCACGCGGGCTTGTTTCAGCGCCGCGATGTCGGCGGCCTGCATGGCCACGCCCAGTTCGGGATTTGCCGCGCTCTCCTGCACCCGCGCGCCAATGCCGCCGGCAAAACCGCCGACCAGCACCGGGAAAAGCGGTCCCAGGAGGAAGAAGATGAAGCTGCGGCTGAACAGGATCGCGACGAAATCGCGCCGGGCGATGACCAGCGCGGCGGCGAATGTGGAAAGGCGGCCGTGCATTATCGCTGCTCCTCGCTCTTGTCCTGTTCAAGCGCCCTGGCCGCCGCCTCGCCGGCAATGGCGACGAAGGCATCGTGCAGCCCGGCCCGCTCGATGGACAGCGACAGGATCCCCGCCTCGCCCTCGATCAGCGCGCGCAGCAGCGGCTCGACGCCGCTGTCGGGCAGCGAGAAGTACCAGAAGCTGCCTTCATGCCGCGCATCGGCGGGCAGCGCCTTGCGCCATGCCCCGTCCTGCTCGCGGGTTTCCAGCCGCACTTGCGGCCGGATGCGGTCGCGCGCGACGTCCACGGGCCCGGCAAAGGGCACCTTGCCCCCGGCAATGATCGCCACTTCGTCGCACAGCCGCTCGGCATGGGCGATGACGTGGGTGGAGAAAATCACGGTGGCCCCCTTGGCGGCGAGCGCGCGGATCATCTTCTCGAGCTTGCCCTGGTTGAGCGCGTCGAGGCCGGAGAACGGCTCGTCGAACACCACCAGGCGCGGCTCGTGGACCAGGGTGCCGAGCAATTGCACCTGCTGCGCCATGCCCTTGGAAAGCTGGCGAATCTGCCGGTCGGCGGCATAGCCCAGGCCATGCTCCTCCAGCAGCTCGCGCCCGCGCTTGCGGCCCTCATCCAGCGGCAGGCCGCGCAATGCGCCGACGAAGGCGATGGCTTCATAGGCCTTCATCGAAGGATAGAGTCCGCGTTCCTCGGGCAGGTAGCCGATGGCATGGGCTACGTCGTGCGGCCTCTCGGCGCCCAGGATGCGGCGGTGGCCCTCGTCGGGATCGATGATGCCCAGCAGCATGCGCAGGGTCGTGGTCTTGCCCGCGCCGTTGGGGCCGAGAATCCCGTAGATGGCGCCTTCGGGAACGGTCAGGTCCACGCCATCGACGGCGGTGAAGCCATCGAACCGCTTGATCAGGCCGCGAGCCTCGATGGCCAGGGGCTTTGCGCCGGCCTGGGCCTTGTGCCATTCGGATGTGTCGATCTTCATGGGTATCTGCGTTAACCTTGGCGCCTGAACAGGATGAACAGCAAACGTGGTTAACGCAGCGGTAGGACAAGCTCTATCCGCCGGCCTCAAGCAAGAGGCCGGGCGGCTGGGCTTTGCCGCCTGCGGAATTGCCCCCGCGCAGGGAGAAATTCGCGCCGCACACTTCGACACCTGGCTTGAACAGGGCATGCACGGCGAAATGGGCTGGATGGCCGAGCGCGCCGCCCAGCGCCGCTCGCCGCAGGGGCTCTGGCCGGAGGCGAAAAGCGTCATCGCGCTGGGTATGAGCTATGCCCCCGCCAAGGACCCGCTGGCCTTGGCGGATAGCCCGGATCGGGCGCGGATTTCCTGCTATGCGCAAGGGGCGGACTATCACGACGTGGTAAAGAAGGCGCTCAAGGCGCTGGCCCGTTGGCTGATCGGTGAGGCTGCAAAGCGGGGGTTGGGCGATGTCCAGGTCAAGGTCTTCACGGATACCGCGCCGGTACTGGAAAAGCCGCTGGGCGAGCGGGCGGGGCTGGGCTGGCAGGGCAAGCACAGCAATATGGTCAGCCGCGAGTTCGGATCCTGGCTGTTCCTCGGCGAGATCTACACGAGCCTGGACCTGCCCCCCGATCCGCCGGGCAAGGACCGCTGCGGCTCATGCAACGCCTGCCAGGCGGCCTGCCCGACCGGGGCCTTTCCCAGGCCCTATGTAGTCGATGCCCGGCGCTGCATTTCCTACCTGACGATCGAGCACAAGGGGCCGGTGCCGGAGGAGTTCCGGCAGGCGCTGGGCAACCGCATTTATGGCTGCGACGATTGTCTTGCGGTCTGCCCGTGGAACAAATTTGCCGAGGCGGCGCAGGCCAACAAGGCCTTCCTGCCAAGGGCGGAACTGGCCGCGCCGATGCTGGTGGAACTGCTGGCGCTGGACGATGCGGGGTTTCGCAAGCTGTTTTCAGGCTCGCCGATCAAGCGGATCGGACGGAACCGGTTTGTCCGCAACTGCCTCTATGCGGCGGGGAACAGCGGGGATGAAGCCTTGGTTGCGCCGGTGCGGGCGCTGCTGGGCGATGCCGATCCGGTGGTTGCCGATGCGGCGCGATGGGCGGCGGCGCGGTTGGGATAGTTTGTCTCACGCGAAGACGCGAAGATGTCGATTGAGCCGCAGGCTCCATCCAAATTCCCCGGCGTTGCGGCATGGCGCAACGATGCGATCTGAAAGCGGCTTCGCCGCAATCGCTTCCTCTTCGCGGATTCGCGGCTTCGCGTGAGACTATTCTTACAGCAGTTCTTTCAGCGCCACGCTCGTATCCGCCAACTGCGCCAGGTCCGGCTTGACCCCCGCCTCGACCAGCTTGCGGCCCTGGACATAGTCCTTGACCATGTTGACGCAGTCGAGCGCGATGACCCTTCCGCCCTTGAGGTAAACCACCGAGAACGACCGGTCGTCGGGATTGCCGCGCACCACCGTCTGGTCGTAGCCCACCGAAAGCCCGGCGGTCTGCAGGCGCAGGTCGTACTGGTTCGACCAGAACCACGGAAAGGCGTGATAGGGCTGGGCGTCGCCGCAAATCTGCTTGGCGACGCAGGTGGCCATGTCGTTGGCGTTCTGCACCGATTCGACCCGCATCACCGTGCCGCCCGCATAGCCGGCGGCGAAGGCGGCGCAGTCGCCGATGGCGAAGACGTCGGGCAGCGAGGTGCGGCAATACTCGTCGATGTCGACGCCGTTGCCGGCCGCCGCGCCTGCCTGGATCAGCGGGCCGACCGAAGGCACGATGCCGATGCCGACGATTGCCGCGTCGGCCGGAACCACGCTGCCGTCGCCCAGCTTGATGCCAGTCACCCGGCCTTCCCCGACGAAGCTGTCGACCACCACGCCGGTGCGCAGGTCGACGCCGTGATCGCGGTGTTCCTTTTCGTAGAAGGCGGATAGCTCGGGCCCGGCGACGCGGGCGAGGATGCGGGGCAGGGCTTCGAGCAGGGTTACCTTGCAGCCAAGCTTGGTCAGCACGGCCGCCGCTTCGAGGCCGATATAGCCGCCGCCGACGATGGCGATCTGGCGCACGCCGCCGTCGATCTCGCCCATCAGCCGGTCGCAGTCTTCGCGGGTGCGGACGAAGTGGATGCCGGAAAGCTCGGCGCCCGGGATCGGCAAGGGGCGCGGATCGCCGCCGGCCGCCCAGACCAGCTTGCCATAGCCGAACATGCTGCCGTCCGAGAGAGTGAGCTGCTTGGCCGATGGGTCGACAGCGGTCACTTCGGTGCCGAGCATCAGGTCGACGCCCTTTTCCTCCCAGAACTGCGGAGGACGGATGTAAAGCCGGTCGAAAGTCTTCTCGCGGGCGAAATATTCCTTGGACAGCGGTGGGCGCTCGTAAGGCGGCTCCGGCTCGCGGCCGATCATCGTGATCGTGCCGGAAAAATCTGCCTGGCGCAGGGCAATAGCGCATTGCGCGCCGCCATGACCTGCTCCCACGATAACCACATCTGCTTGTGCCATGCCTGCCCGTTTCGACAATTTCGCGAAGAGGTCAATGCCCCGATGTCGAGAAGGGCTCTTTGACCTTGCGCAATCAGCGGGCGAGCAGGCTCCGCGCCTGTCCCGCAATCTGGGCCAGCACTGCCGGAGTCACCGGTACGGCGTTCCTCGCCCTGCCGATCACGGCGCGGAACTGGCGAACGGCCTCCTGCCGCGCTTCGGCCCATTCGCGAACCTGATCCACCGGATCGCGCGATCCGTCAGCCAGACGGCGCAGGAAATCGAGCCGCATCTGCTGGAAGTCGCGCGAAAGGCCCGCAATCAGCAGCCGTTCCCAGGGATCGGACGGCCGCAGTTGCAGCGCCGTGCCCTGGGCCCAGTCGATTCCAAGTTCGGCGCCGATCGCCGAAAACGCCCTGGTCAGGGCCGGCGCGCCGATACACGAATCGCGCGACAATCTGGCCAGACCGATGGCGCCGTCCATGTCGGCCAGGTGCGCAACGGCGGCTGCTTCCCGCTCCGGCACTCCGGCAGCAGTCAGCTCCGAGCGCAGCTTGCCCGAGAGGCTTCGCGCTTCTGTTCCCAGCAGCCGACCGGCAAGGCCGGACAACTCGCGAACCCCGGCTTCGAACGGCCCGGCCGACTCGATAGGCGCTTGCATGTCGGCGCCGCTGCGCAGCAGGTCCGCCATGTGCAGCCGCAAGCCGGACGCGGCGCGGCGGAAGGCGAGGACGCGCGCGCCCTCGGGCATCGGGGCTTCCTCCAGGCGCTGCCACAGGCCCTGCATGCCCAGCAGCCGCTCGGCGGCCAGGAACGCGCCGGCCACCTGGGCAAGGCTGGCGCCTTCCTCCTCGACCAGTTCGAAGGGGTGGATCGGGCCGATGCGGTTGATCAGCCGGTTGGCCACGCGGGTGGCGATGATTTCCCGGCGCAAACGATGGCCGCGGATATCCTCGCCGAACTTGCGGCGCATGGCGGGGGGGAAGGCGGCGAGCAGCTCAGGCTCCAGCCCCGGATCGTCGGGCACCCGGCTTTTCTCCAGCGCGTCCTGCAGCGCCAGCTTGGCGCTCGACAGCAGCACGGCCAGTTCGGGCCGGGTCAGCCCCTGGCCATCGGCGGCGCGGCGGCGCAGCACTTCGCCGTCGGCCAGTCCCTCGGTCTTGCGGTCGAGCTGGCCTGCTTCCTCCAGCGCCTCGCACAGGCGGATGAACGAGCCTGCGCCCGTGGCGCCGCCCGATTGCGAGATCGACAGGGCGAGGGCCTGCAGCCGGTTGTCCTCGAGCACCAGTTCGGCGACGTCGCCGGTCATGGCGGTGAGCAGCTTGACTCGCGCGGGCTCGGTCAGCCTGCCTTCGCGCTTGGCCGATGCCAGCGCGATCTTGATGTTCACTTCCTTGTCGGAGCAGTCGACCCCGGCGCTGTTGTCGATGAAGTCGGTGTCGATCCGGCCGCCCTCAAGCGCATATTCGATGCGGCCCGCCTGGGTGCAGCCCAGGTTCGCGCCTTCGCCGACGACCTTGGCGCGAATTTGCTCGCCGTCGATGCGCAGTGCGTCGTTGGCCGGGTCGCCGACCTGGATGTTGTTCTCGCTCGCCGCCTTCACATAGGTGCCGATGCCGCCGAACCACAAGAGGTCGACCGGGCTCTTGAGGATCGCGGAAATCAGCGAATCGGGATCGACAGTCTCGGCTTCGATCCCCAGCGCCGCGCGCGCTTCGGCGCTGAGCGCAATTTCCTTGAGGCTGCGCGGGAAAATGCCGCCGCCCTTCGAAATCAGCTTCCTGTCATAATCGTCCCAGCTCGACCGGGGCAGCTCGAACAGGCGCTGGCGCTCCGCCCAGCTCCCGGCCGGGTCGGGGTCGGGGTCGAGGAAAATATGCCGGTGGTCGAAGGCGGCGATCAGCTTCAGCGCCTTGCTGAGCAGCATGCCATTGCCGAAGACATCGCCCGACATGTCGCCGCAGCCGGCGACGCGCACCGGATCGGCCTGCACGTCGACGCCCATTTCGCGGAAGTGGCGCTGCACCGAAATCCACGCGCCGCGCGCAGTGATGCCCATGGCCTTGTGGTCGTATCCCTTCGAGCCGCCGCTGGCGAAGGCGTCGTCGAGCCAGAAGTCCTGCTCGGCGGCCAGCGCATTGGCGGTGTCGGAGAAGGTCGCCGTGCCCTTGTCGGCGGCGACGACGAAATAGGGGTCCTCACCGTCGCGGATCACCATGCCCTGGGGATGGACCACCTTGCCGCCCAGGATGTTGTCCGTCAGCGATAGCAAAGTGCGCACGAAAAGCTGGTAGCTCGCCTTGCCCTCGGCGGCCCAGCCGTCGCGGTCGGTGCGCGGGTCGGGGAGCTGCTTGGGATAGAAGCCGCCCTTGGCCCCGGTGGGCACGATGACCGCGTTCTTCACTCGCTGCGCCTTCATCAGGCCGAGCACCTCGGTGCGGAAGTCGTCGCGCCGGTCGGACCAGCGCAGGCCGCCGCGCGCGATCGGTCCGGCGCGCAGGTGAATGCCTTCGACCCGGCGCGAGTAGACGAAGATCTCGCGCCAGGGCACGGGCTTCGGCAGGCCCGGCACCATGGCTGAATCGAGCTTGAACGCCAGCGCCTCGGTGGCGGAAGGCAGGAAGGCATTGGTTCGCAGCACTGCCAGCACCAGAGCCATGTATTGCCGCAACAGCCGGTCGTCATTGATCGCGGTGACCTTGGCCAGGCCCTCGCGGATGCCTTCGCGCGCCTTGGCTTCCGCCTTGTCGCGGTCGCCCTTGAACCGGGGGTCGTGGCGCGCTGCGAACAGGGCGATCAGCGCGCGGGTCACATCGGGCGCGCCGAGCAGTGCATCGACCGCGGTCTGGATGGCGAAGGCAGTGCCCGCCTGCCGCAGATAGCGGAACCAGGCGCGCAGCCAATCGGCCTCGCGCGCTGTCAGGGCGGCGGCGATGATCAGGCGGTTGAAGGCGTCGTCCTCGGCCTGGCCGTTGAGCACGGCCTCGATGGCCGCCTCGATCTCACCGGACCGGTCCAGCAAGGCCGCGCAACTCTGGCTGGCAGGCGCTTCCAGGACGAAATCGTGGATCGCCGCGACCCGGCCGGGGCCGGCATCGAGTTCGGTAGGAAAGTCCTCGACCACCCGGAAGCCAAAGTTTTCGAGCGCGGGTACCGTGCCCGAAAGCTGGATCGCACCGCCGCGCTGGTACAGCTTCAGACGCAACTGGCCGGCACCGTCGCCGGGGAGGCAATGGAGCCGCGCTCCGCGCCGCGGGTCGCCGGGCTTGCTGACGGGAAGATCGCGCAGGCGGCCGATGTCGAGCGCCGCATCCGCCGCGCCGTAAGTATCGCGATAGGACGGCGGGAAGGTATCGGCAAAGCGCGCCGCGATGACTGCCGCGCGGGCCGGATCGTCATGCTTTGCCAGCTCGATCTCGACCGCTTCGCTCCAGCCGCGCACCATGTCGCGCAGGCTGGCATCGAGCGTGGCCTCATCGGGCACTTCCGCGCCGTCGCGGATATCGAGCACGAAGCGCAGCAGGGCCAGATTGCTGCCCTCGACCTGCAGGCTCCAGTCAAGCAGCGGCGCGTCGGCGGCCTGGCACAGCATCCGGGCGATCCGCAGCCGCATCTGGGTCGACAGGGCATCGCGCGGCAGCCAGACGAAGGCAAAGAGATGGCGCGCGAGCGGCGGCAGCACCAGCGACAGCCGGGGGCGCGGCCGGTCGACCAGGCTCATCATGGCAGTGGC
>JAYRPK010000117.1:0-7065 GCA_041911195.1 Novosphingobium sp.
CCACCGCCGCATCTTCGCCGGGGAAGGGCTGCAGGTGGATGTCGGCGAACCTGGCGGTCTCGCACTCACGCGGATCGACGACGATCAGCTTCATCCCCGCCACCTTCGCCTGCTTCAGCCGCAGCATCGGGTTCTGCGAGGGCATGTCCCAACTGAACACCGAGACCAGCGGATTGCTGCCTGCCAGCAGGTAGACGTCGGCGCCCGCGAAGCTCTGCTTGCCGGCCGGCCAGGTGCCCAGCCGCTCCATCGCCACCCATTTGGCCGACTGGTCGATGGTCATGGTCGAGAACTTCTGCCCGCCCACGCATTCGGCCAGGTTGGGCCAGGAGAAGATCGCGACGTTGGAGCCGAACGTGCCGGTGCCGCGGAAGAAGGCGAGGGTCTGCGGCCCAGTCTCGTCGATGATCGTTCGCAGCTTGCCGGCGATCTCGTCGAGCGCCTGCTCCAGCGGAATTTCGACATAATGGTCGCCCACCCGCTTCCTCGGCCGCATGATCCGCCTGTCGCCATAGAGCGCGGCGGGGGCATCGAGTCCTTTCACACAGGAATAGCCGCGCGTCGCCGGATTGGCCTTGTCGGGCTTCACCGACAGGACGTGCCCGGCATCGTCCAGCGTCACGTCCATGCCGCAAAAGCCGAAGCATAGCCGGCAGAAGCTTTTCTCGACGCGCATGGTCATCTCCCGCTCACTTTGCCGCACTGTGCACGGCTGGCGCGCGAGGACAAGGCTGCCCGGTCAGACTCCGGCCTGGCGATATAGCACTTGCAGCTTGGGATGGTCCGGCATCACCGAGCGATAGAACAGGGCGATGCGTTTGAAGTCCGCATCCAGATCGCCGCTCAGCTCGATCTCCTCGCCCATGCCGCCGCGCCGCGAGGGCAAGTCTACCCATGCGCAGACGATCGGCACCCGGGCGGCGAGCGCGATGTGATAGAAGCCCGATCGCCACTTGGGCACCTGTCCACGTGTCCCTTCCGGCGCGACGACCAGCCGTAGTTCCTCGCGCCGGGCGAATTCGGCGGCCAGTTCCTCGACGTAATTGCCGCTCGTCGACCGGTCGATCGGCACCCCGCCCATGTCGAACATGAAACGCCGCAATGGCCAGCGGAACAGGCTCTTCTTGCCCATGAACGAGGGCGCGATGCCCAGTTGGTGAGTGGCGCCGAGGAAGAAGACGAAGTCCCAGTTGCTGGTATGCGGCGCGCCGACGATGATGCAGCGCTTCGCATCCGGCGCCTTGCCTTCAATCGTCCAGCCTTTTCGCCGGTAGAGCCAGAGCACGAACCGGCGAACCAGGCGCGAGAGCAGGCTGGGCCTATGCTTGAGCCCGGCGGCGTTCAGAAGCCCACCCCATCGGGCCAGTTCGGCGCAGCCAGGCCCATCACCTTGAACAGCAGGCCCATCTGCCCTTCACCGATCAGCCGGTCCTTGGCGGAATGGATCGCCTCGGTGTGCTGGGGGGCGAAGGCGGAGAGGCTTTCGGCGCGGGTTTCGATGCCCAGTTCGCGCAGCCAGCGGCCCTGCGGCACAGTGCCCATCCACTTGACCTCGCGCGACTGGGCGATCTGGGCGAGCGTGGCGAAATCGACGTGGGCAGTCAGGTCCGCCTCGCCCGGGGCGACGAAGGGATCGACCATGCGGTGCTCGCGCACGGCCTGCAGGCTCGATCCGTCGCGGACCTGGTCATGGCCATAGTCGATGAACAGCGCCGCCCCGCCCTGTTCCTTCAGCCTGCCGGCGACTTCGTAAACCGTCGCCGCGGCACCCGGGCAGGTTTCGATGATCGTGCCCACGGCTGCATCGCGTCGCGCCTCGGGCACGGCCGAATCCATCGGCTGCTGCCCGGCGACGGGAATGAAGCACCCGCCCTCGCAGGCCACCATGCGTTCGCGCCAGCCCTCTTCGGTCCGCACCAGCTGGCGCACCGGCAGTGCGTCGAGGAACTCGTTGGCGACGACCAGCACCGGGCCGTACATCGGCACGGTCGAAAGGTCATAGTGCCACTGCGCGTTGGAGATCGAGACGAGCTGCAGGTCGCGCAGCGCGGTCGAGGCCTCGACGAGGTGGACGCTGGGCTTCAGCCCGTAGCGCCGCGCCGCCTGCAAGGCGTCGCGCGCCAGAGTGCCGCGGCCGGGGCCAAGCTCGACATAGTGCACCGTCTCTTCGCGGCCGGCGCGGATCCACAGGTCGGCCAGCCACAACCCGATCAGCTCGCCGAACATCTGGCTGATTTCCGGCGCGGTGATGAAATCGCCCGCCGCGCCCAAGGGATCGCGCGAGGAATAATAGCGGGCATTGGCCTCGCCCATGTAATGCATCAGGCTGATCGGGCCGGTGTTGGCGATCAGCCGTTCGAATATGGCCGAGAGCGATTCCCGGTCTTCGCTTGCATCGTTCATGACGGCGCGGGCGTTGCGCCCAGCTTGGGGCGGATCATGCCGCGCACGACCAGCAGGAGCCCCACGGCGATCACCGGCAGCGACAGCCACTGGCCCATCGACAGCCCGGTGCTGGCGGCGAATTCCTGGAGCTGGGCGTCCGGCTCGCGGTAGAATTCGACGATGAAGCGCGTCAAGCCGATGCCCGCGCCAAAGGCCCCGGTCAGCAGGCCGGGGCGGAAGCGCGCGTCGGTTTTCCAGAACAGCAGCAACATGATCACCAGCAGCAAGGCCCCTTCCAGCCCGGCCTCGTAAAGCTGGCTGGGATGCCTTGCGAGCCCCAGGCGGTCATCTGGAAAGATCATCGCCCAGGCCACGCCGCTGGCCTCGCGGCCCCACAGCTCGCCATTGACGAAATTGGCCAGCCGGCCCAGCAGCATGCCCATCGGCACGCTGACCGCGACATAGTCCCATACCCGCAGGAGGTTGAGCTTGCCCCGCCAGGCCACCCAGGCCATCGCCAGCGCCGTGCCGATCAGGCCGCCATGAAAGCTCATGCCGCCGTTCCACAGCTTGAGCAGTTCGGCCGGATGCGCCCACAGCTCGCGCTCATAGAAGGTCGCATAGCCCAGCCGTCCGCCCAGGATGACGCCGATCGTACAATAGAAGAACAGGTCGTCGCAGTGCCGCTGCGCCATCGGCGCGCCGGGCTGCCGGATCGCCTTGACCGTGTGCCAATAGGCGAAGACGATGCCCGTGATATAGGCAAGCGAATACCAGCGCAGCTCGAACGATCCGATCCTGAACAGGTAGTTCTTCAGCCCGAGATCGAGCCAATGGATCGGCTCGCCGGCCGAAGCTGCGGCTGACAATAGTGACAGCAAGGCAATGCTCTCCTAATATCCTGCTGCGACGGCAAAAGGCGGAGCGCGCCTATTGGCACAGCAGGCCATGGCGTGTCACCCGGCCAGGTGCTGCGCATGGGGAAAAAGGGAGAGGGATGGCGAGCGAACTCGATGCCGCGCTGAAGGCCCAGATGGCCCGGCTGACTGCGCCCGGCGCACCACTCGAACTGACGACGGTCCAGCGCGACGGCATGGACTATACCGCCTTCAAGCACGCCCCGCCCAGCCTCAATGCCTATTTCGCGCACTACTGCGCCCAGCATGGCGATGCGCATTTCCTGATCGATGGCGAAATGCGGCTGACCTTCCGTGAGGTACACGCGCTGTCGCTGCGCGCGGCGCAAGGGCTGATCGCCCGGCACGGCGTGCAGCGCGGCGACCGGGTCGGGCTGGCCGCGCGCAATTCGGCGAACTGGATCGTGCTCTACATGGCGATCCTGCAAGCCGGCGGCTGCGCCACTCTGCTCAACGGCTGGTGGACCGGCGAGGAGCTGGCGGGCGGCATCGCCCTTGCCGGCTGCAAGCTGGTGCTGGCCGATCCCCAGCGCGCCGAGCGGCTGGAAGGCCATGCCCATGGCGCCGAGCTGGTGGTGTTCGAGCACGGCGATCCACAGGTCGGAATCCCTTTCCTCGCCACCGGGGGAGACGATGCACCTGCCCTGCCCGAGATCGGACAGGAGGACCTTGCCACCCTGCTGTTCACTTCGGGATCGACCGGGCTATCCAAGGGCGTGATCTCCAACCACCGGTCGGTGGTGCATGCCGCGCTCAGCTATGCCGGGCTGACGCTGATGGTCTACAACCACCTCGCCGCAAGCGGCGCGCTGCCCCAGGGCCAGCCTTCGGCACTGGTCAACCTGCCCTTGTTCCACGTCACCGCCGAAGTGCCGCTGTTCCTGCAAAGCTATGCGCTGGGCCGCAAGCTGGTGATCCTGCCCAAGTGGGACGCGCTGGAAGCCATGCGGCTGATCGAAAGGGAGCGCGTTACCTATTTCGTCGGCGTGCCGCTGATGAGTTACGAGATCGCCACTCACCCCGAGCGCGACAAGTTCGATCTGTCGAGCTGCGCCAGCTTCGTCGCCGGCGGCGCGCCGCGCCCGGTGGAACATGTCGCCCGCATCCGCGAGGCACTGCCCACCGGCTTTCCGATCATCGGCTATGGCCTGACCGAGACCAATGGCGTCGGCTGCGCGAATTTCAACGAGAACTACCTGGAAAAGCCCGCCAGCACCGGCCCCGCCGACAGCCCGATCGTCGAACTGGCGATCCTGGGCGAGGACGGGGCCCGGCTGCCCGCCGGCCAGACCGGCGAAGTCGCCTTCCGCTCGATCGCCAATTTCCTTGGCTACTGGAACAACCCTGAAGCGACCGCCGCCGCTATGCGCCCGGACGGCTACTTCCTCACCGGCGACCTGGGCTATGTCGATGCGGACGGCTTCCTGTTCATCGTCGACCGCAAGAAGGACATCATCATCCGCGGCGGCGAGAACATCGCCAGCCTTGAAGTCGAACAGGCGATCTATGCCCATCCCGCCGTCGCCGAGGCCAGTGTCTTCGGCCTGCCCGACGCGCGGCTGGGCGAAGTGCCGGTGGCGGTCTGGCTGGCCAAGCCAGGGCACGAGGTGAGCGAGGAGGACCTGCGCGCCTTCCTGGCCGAGCGCATCGCCGCCTTCAAGGTGCCGGTGCGCTTCTGGCGCGAGCATGCGGCGCTGCCCCGGCTGGGGACGGAGAAAGTTGACAAGCGGGCGCTGAAGCAACGCTATTCGCGGGAGTGGGAAGGCGCTAATAGCGCCTGATGACCGCCGTCCGCATTCCCAACCAGCGCGCCATCATCGATCGCCGCGCGCTTGCCGAAGCCGTTGCCGCCGAAGTCGACAGGCACGGCGGCGCGGGTGCGCGCAAGCCGGTGGTCGAACTGCTGCGCACGGCGCTGGCGAACGGCCGCGCGGAAGTGGCGCGGCGGCTGATGGAAAAGCCCACCGCCGGGCATGACTGCGCAGAGGGCCAGGCCTTCCTGGTCGACCAGCTGATCCGGGTGATCCACGATCACGTGGTCGGCGACGTCTATCGCTCCAGCAATCGCTCCTCGGGCGAGCGGCTGACGATCATGGCGGTGGGCGGTTATGGGCGGGGCGAGATGGCGCCCTATTCCGACGTCGACATCGCCTTCATCACGCCGATCAAGCAGACCGCCTGGTGCGAGCAGGTGATCGAGGCGATGCTCTATTTCCTCTGGGACCTGGGGCTCAAGGTCGGCCAGTCCAGCCGCTCGCTCGACGAGACGGTGCGCATGGCCAAGAGCGACCTCACCATCCGCACCGCCCTGCTCGAAGGGCGCTACGTCTGGGGCGACCAGGACCTCTATGACGAGGCGCAGCAACGCTTCTGGGCCGAAGTGGTGGCGGGAACCGAGCGGCAGTACGTTTCCGAAAAGCTGGCCGAGCGCGACGAGCGGCACAAGCGGCTGGGCGACAGCCGCTATCTGGTCGAACCCAATGTCAAGGAAGGCAAGGGCGGCCTGCGCGACCTGCACACGCTCTACTGGATCGGCAAATACATCCACAAGGCGCGCGATGTGTCCGAGCTGGTCGATGCGGGACTGCTGAGCCGGGACGAATACCGCTCGTTCCGCAAGGCGGAGAACTTCTTCTGGGCCGTGCGCTGCCACCTGCACGCGCTCACCCGCCGCGCCGAAGACCGCCTGACTTTCGACCTGCAGCGCGAAGTCGCCGCGCGGATGAATTATTCCGACCGGCCCGGCAAGCGCGGGGTCGAACGGTTCATGCAGTACTTCTTCCTGCAAGCCAAGGTGGTGGGCACACTGACCGGCGTGTTCCTGTCGCAGCTCGACGAGCAGTTCGCCAGGAAGCAATCGCGCGGGCTGCTGGCCGGCCTGCGCCGCAGGGTGCGAACGGTCAAGGGCTACAAGATCGCCGACGGCCGCGTGAACGTCGCCAGCGACGACTGGTTCGAGCAGGACCCGGTCCGCCTGCTCGAAGTGTTCACCGTCGCCGATGCCGAGGGGCTGGAACTGCATCCCGAAGCCATGCGGCTGGCGGCCCGCGATGCCAGGCTGATCGATGCCTCGGTGCGCGCCGATCCGCGCGCCAACGCGCTGTTCATGGATTTGCTGTGCAGCCGCAATGATCCCGAAAGCGTGCTGCGCTGGCTCAACGAGGCAGGCGTGTTCGGCCGCTTCGTGCCCGATTTCGGCCGGGTCAACGCGCAGATGCAGTTCGACATGTACCACCACTACACGGTCGACGAGCACACCATCCGCGCCATCGGCCTGCTGGCCCGCATCGAAAAGGGCGAGATGCAGGACGAGCATCCGCTCGCCGTGCGGATCGTCCACGAAGTACAGTCACGCAAGGCGCTCTATACCGCGGTGCTGCTGCACGACATCGCCAAGGGGCGCGGCGGCGATCATTCGGTGCTGGGGGCCGAGATCGCCCTCAAACTGGGCCCGCGCCTGGGCCTAGACGCCGACGAGACCGCACTGGCGAGCTGGCTGGTGCGCCATCACCTGCTGCTGAGCGACACCGCGATGAAGCGCGACCTGGCCGACTGGTCGACCATAGGCAATTTCATCGCCGTGGTCGAATCGCTCGAACGGCTGCGCCAGCTCACTCTGCTGACCATCGTCGATATCCGCGCGGTCGGCCCCGGCGTGTGGAACAGCTGGAAGCGCCAGTTGATCCACGAGCTCTACGACGCCTCGGAAGAGCGCATTCGCCTGGGCCACGCCAGCCATGGCCGGGCCGAGCGGGTCGCTGCG
>JAYRPK010000118.1:0-5910 GCA_041911195.1 Novosphingobium sp.
AGGTAGTCCTGATAGCGCCAGTAGGCGAGGTTGTGGCGGCTTTCCTCGCCTGTTCGCGCGTGATTGCTCACTTCATAGGCGGGGAGGCCGGCCGCGGCGGTGAATTCGCGGGTGAGGTCGAACAGGTCGGCCGCGGCATCGTCGTCGAGCGGGGCAAGCGCGCCCGAGCGGACATCGGTAGCGAAGCGCGTGCCGGGCTCGATGGTCAACTGGTAGAGCGAGAGATGGCCGGTCCCGAACGACAAGGCCCGTTCCAGCTCACCCTTCCAGGCCGCCGGCGTCTGGCCGGGCAGGGCATAGATCAGGTCGAAGCTCACTCGGGCGAAATGCCGCTGCGCCACGTCGAGCGCGGCCAGGCCCTCTGCGGCGTTGTGCAGACGGCCCAGCATTCGCAGCGCCGCATCGTCGAGCGATTGCAGGCCCAGCGAAACCCGGTTGACTCCCACCGAGGCCAGCGCCGCGAACCTGGCGGCCTCGACCGATGAAGGATTGGCTTCCAGCGTGATCTCGATCTGCGGGGCGAAACCCCACAATCGCTCCGCCGCGGCGAGCAGCGCGGCGACCAGTTCGGGTTCCATCAACGATGGTGTGCCGCCGCCGAAAAAGATCGATTCCAGCGCTTCGCCGCCGGCAAGTTCGGCCTCGCGTTGCATGTCGGTCAGCAGCGCCTCTTGCCACAGCGCCTGGTCGATCCCGGCGCGGACATGGCTGTTGAAATCGCAGTATGGACACTTTGCGAGGCAGAACGGCCAGTGGATGTAAAGCGCCCGGGCCATGGCTGGTTCAGCAATCCCATTGTCGTGGGAAGTCAAGCCATGAGGTGGAGTTGTTACCGGTTTGTTTCAAGGCCCGGCAGGGCGGAACGGTCAGCCGAACTGGTCCGCGACCAGCTTGGCGAAGGCATCGGCGCGGTGGCTGATGCGGTGTTTTTCCTCGGGATCGAGCTCGGCGAAGGTCTGTGTGTAGCCGCCGGGCACGAACACAGGATCGTAGCCGAAGCCCATGGTGCCGCGCGGCGGCCAGGTCAGCGCGCCTGCCACCCGGCCTTCGTAAACCGCGCTTTCCCCTTCGGGCCAGGCGATCGCGAGGACGCAGGCGAAATGGGCGCTGCGGTCTGTATCGCCGCCCAGTTCGCACAGCATGCCTTCGACCTTGCCCATCGCCATGTACCAGTCGCGCCCGGATGGTCCCTCGAACCACTGCCGCTCGGCCCAGTCGGCGGTGTAGACGCCGGGCCGGCCGCCCAGCGCATCGACGCAGAGGCCGGAATCGTCGGCCAGAGCAGGCAATTGCGAAGCCTGCGCGGCGGCGCGGGCCTTGATCAGGGCGTTCTCGACGAAGGTCTTGCCGGTTTCCGGCGGCTCGGGAAGGCCGAGCGCGCCGGCGGAAATGCACTCGACGCCGTATGGAGCGAGGAGGGCGGCAATCTCCCGGAGCTTGCCCGCATTGTGCGTGGCAATGACGAGTTTGCCGCCCAGCCTTGGCATTACCGGCCCACTGCCTCCGCCTGCGCGGCGAAGATGCGGTCGCAGCCGATGCGGGCGAGGCGCAGCAGGCGCAGCAGGCCTTCCTCGTCATAGGGCGCGCCTTCGGCGGTGGCCTGGACTTCCGCCATCTGGCCGCCTTCGATCAGCACGAAGTTGGCGTCGGCATCGGCCGAGCTGTCTTCGTCGTAGTCGAGGTCGAGCACCGGGGTGCCCTGGTAGATGCCGCAGGAAACGGCCGCGACCTTCTTTGTCATCGGGTCCTCGCTGATCGCGCCCGAGGCCATCAGCTTGTCGATGGCGATGCGCAGCGCCACCCAGGCGCCGGAGATCGAGGCAGTGCGGGTGCCGCCGTCGGCCTGGATGACATCGCAATCGAGCACGATCTGCCGCTCGCCCAGCTTCTTCATGTCGCAAACGGCGCGCAAGCTGCGGCCGATCAGTCGCTGGATTTCCTGCGTGCGTCCCGACTGCTTGCCCTTCGCTGCCTCGCGCGATCCGCGCGTATGCGTGGCGCGCGGGAGCATGGAATACTCGCCGGTTACCCAGCCTTCGCCCTTGCCGCGCAGGAACGGCGGCACCTTTTCCTCGACCGAGGCGGTGCACAGCACCTTGGTGTTGCCGAACGAGACCAGCACCGAGCCCTCGGCATGCATGGTGAAATGGGTGTCGAAGCTGATTGCGCGCATCTCGTCGGGCGCGCGGCCGGAAGGTCGCATGTCGGTCCTTTCAATTGAAGTGGCCGCGCCCTATCCTGTGGGCATGGCTCTGACAATGGGAGCGCTTCGATGACCCGTCTTGCGACACTGCTTGGCTTCGCCTTGCTTTGCGCCTGCACGCCTGCACCAGGCGGCGGGGGCGCACAGACGGCATCGGGGCATTCGCCGGCAGGAAAGCCTCGCTTCGGGCAGGACTGGAGCGTCACCTTCGATCTCAACAGCTGGGGCCGGCCGATGGCGCATTGGGTGGTCTACGGCGATGGCACTGGCGAGATCTGGCGCGCTCCGCGCATGTCGGACAATTTCAGCGAATACGATCTCGAAAAATATCGCTTGCGGATGGACGCCACGGCCATGGCCAAATTCGTCGAAGTGTCCGACCTGCTCCAGCAGGCAACGCGCGGTGAAGTGAAGTGCGAAACGACGATGACAGACGCGCCCTATGGCACGATGATCTGGCGAAGCGGCGCGGAGGTGCAGCGCTACCAGTTCAATTTCGGCTGCACCTCTGATCAGGCCAAGGTGGTCTACGAACGCATCGGCAATGCGCAGGACGTTGTGCAGAAGCTGGCGCGGATCGAGGCGCGGCCTTATCTGGTGCAGCATATCGGCAGATAGGAACTCGTCCCAAGGCAATGCCCACCCCGCCCATCACCGAACTCACCACTCGAGCCCGCGAGATCTTCCGCCTGGTGGTCGAAGGCTATCTCGCCTCCGGCCAGCCGGTCGGCTCGAAGGCGCTTGCCGCTGCCGGGGCGGTCAATCTTTCCTCCGCTTCGATCCGCTCGGTGCTTCACGAGCTTGAACTGCTAGGCCTGCTGGGCCATCCGCACACCAGCGCCGGGCGGCTGCCGACCGAGGCGGGGCTAAGGCTGTTCGTCGATGGCATCATGCAGGTCGCCGAGCCGACGCCCGCGGAGCGCGCGGCGATCGAGCGGCGGTTGTCGGAACCGGGGCCGATCGAAGCGGCGCTGGAGGCGACCAGCGCAGTGCTTTCCAGCCTTACCGCAGGTGCCGGGGTGGTGATGGTGCCGCGGCGCGAGCCCCGTCTCTCCCAGCTTACCCTGGTGCCGCTCTCGCCAGGCCGGGCGCTGGCGGTGCTGGTGGGCGAGGACGGGGCGGTGGAGAACCGGGTGGTGGAACTGCTGGCCTCGGTGCGGCCCGGCGCGCTGGAAGAAGCGTCGAACTATATCTCCGCCCGCCTTGCCGGGCGCACTCTGGCCGAGGCGGCGAAAGCGATGAGGTCCGAAATCGCCTCGGGGCAGTCCGCGCTGGACGCGGCATCCAGCGATCTCGTCGAGCGCGGCCTGGCCGTGTGGAGCGAGGACGCTGCCCGCCGCCCGGTGCTGATCGTGCGCGGGCAGGCGAACCTGCTTGACGAGACGGCGCTGACCGACCTCGAGCGCGTGCGCCTGCTGCTCGACGATCTCGAAAACAAGCAATCGGTCGCCGAATTGCTCGATCTTGCCCGCGAGGCGGAGGCGACGCGGATTTTCATCGGTTCGGAGAACCGGCTTTTCGCGCTTTCCGGTTCCTCGGTGATCGCCTCGCCCTATCGTGACCGCGATGGCAGGGTGGTCGGAGTGGTGGGCGTAATCGGTCCGACGCGGTTGAATTATGCGCGCGTCGTCCCCATGGTGGATTTCACCGCCCAGAGTCTGGGCAAATTGATCGGATAAGCAGGGTTTTTTTACGCGATGATTGATGATGACAAGCCGCAGGTCGATCCGGCGGTGGCCAAGGAACTTGACGGTGTGCCGGAAGACCTGATCGACCTCGACCAGGCCGGCGAGGCGCTGGACGATGCGCTGGCGATGTTGAAGAACGACCTCGAAGCCGCGCGGCAGGATATCCTCTATGCCAAAGCGGAAACCCAGAACGTGCGCCGCCGCCTGGAAAAGGACGTGGCCGACGCCCGCGCCTATGCGGCAACCGGCTTTGCCCGCGATATCCTCTCGGTGTCCGACAACCTGTCGCGGGCGCTGGATGCCATTCCGGCAGACCTGCGCGAGGACGACAAGCTGAAGAGCCTCGTCGCTGGGATCGAGGCAACGGCGCGTGAGATCGACAAGGTCTTCGCCGCCCACGGCATCAGACGCATTGCCGCCACCGGCCTGCCGCTCGATCCCAACCAGCACCAGGCGATGCTGGAGATTCCTTCCGCCGACGCCGAGCCGGGCACGATCGTGCAGGAACTGCAGGCGGGCTACATGATCAAGGAGCGGCTGTTGCGGCCGGCCATGGTGGCGGTGGCGAAGAAGCCGGATTGAATCGGCGCTTGATTTCACGGCGCTGAGCCGTTCAGATGCCCCCTGCAACCGCAGGGGAGGGCATCATGAGCAACCGCAAGATCGTTCTGATCATCCTGGGCTGTGTCGGCGGATTTTTCGCGTTTGTCGGGCTGATCATCGGCGGGGTGTTCTACGCCACGAGCGACATGGCCGCGGCCGGCGACAACTTCTTCGCCGCTTCGCACAAGGGCGATTACGATGCCGCCTATGCCCTGATGTCGGAAGATGTCAGGCGTAACAGCGGCAAGGATGCCTTGGAGGCCTTTGTCTTACACAGCGGGTTCGACAAGGTTGTCGATACAAGCTGGTCCTCGCGTTCGTTCCAGAACGACACCGGCAAGCTGGAGGGATCGGTAACCACCGAAACCGGCGGGGTCATTCCGGTGACCGTCCAACTGGTGAAGGAAAACGACGCCTGGAAGATCACTTATATCAACAGGCGCTGATGGTTCGGGGGTAGCGGGCAGGCCTTCGGTGCAGGGAATTTGACTTCCAAATTCCGCGCGGTTGTTGCAACAGTCCTGTCGAAATCTTGACAGGAGCAAGCCATGGAACTCAACGGCAAGGTCGCTTTCATCACCGGCGGCGGTGGCGGGATCGGCGAGGGCATGGCCGAGGCCTTCGTCGAGAAGGGCATGCGCGTCGTCATTGCCGACATCGATCTTGCCAAGGCGCGGGAAGTGGCCGGGAAACTGGGCGATGCGGCCATGGCGGTGGAACTCGACGTCACTTCGCTGCACAGCTGGGCCCTGGCGCGCGAGCGGGCGCTGGCGCATTTCGGGCAGGTTGATGTGCTGTGCAACAACGCCGGGATTTCCATTCCCTGGCAGCCGCTGGTCGATCTCGATCCCGAGCTGTTCGAACGGACCATGGCGATCAACCTCAAGGGCGTGTTCAACGGGGTGAAGACCTTCGGGCATGACCTGATGGCGAGGAAGAGCGGGCATATCGTCAACACCTCCTCGCTCAACGGCCTGCTCTCGATGGGCAGCATGGGGCCCTATGCGGCGAGCAAGTTCGCGGTGACGGCGCTGACCAAGGCCCTGCGCGACGAGATGGCGCCGCATGGCGTCGGCGTCTCCGCCGTCTATCCGGGCCTCACCCGCAGCGGCATGTCGACCGACGTCAGCAAGGCCAACAAGCCTCACATGAGGTCCATGCAGATGATGGAGCCGGTCTGGCTGGGACGCGCTGTGGCGCGGGCGATCGAGAACAATCAGCCGAACATCATCACCCACCCCGGCTTGAAGCCGGCGCTGGAGGCGTGGCAGGCGGAGATACTGGGCGCTTTCGGCGAACCGGCGCAGCCGGGCTACATCGGCTGATCTGCGCCTGGGAAATCGACCAACAGGTCATAGGCGCTACTCTGCGCCACTCCGGCCAATTTGCTCCCATTCCTCAGCAGAAACGCATGCC
>JAYRPK010000119.1:0-2695 GCA_041911195.1 Novosphingobium sp.
AACGGACCCATGACGACTGCGCTCATGTCGATGATGCGCAGGCCTTCGAGGGGGGTTGGCATGATCGGCTGTCTCCTCAGCCCATCCCTAGCCCGCCAATCGGCTGAGACAATGCCCCCGCCAAGGGGACGGCCATAGCAACAAGATTGCGGCATGGGTGCGATTGCGTCATGCCTTCGTACCAGGAATGCTCAGGAGAGAAACCAATGCCAGCAGCCTTCGCGCATATCCTTTATGAGGTCGCTGCGGGGGTTGCGCACATTATCCTCAACCGGCCCGACAAGCTCAATGCCATCGGCGAGCAGACCCGCGAGGAGATTGCCCGCGCGATCGCCAACGCGAGCAATGACGCAGACATTGGCTGCGTGCTGATCCGAGCGAATGGCCGCGCCTTTTGCGCCGGGGGCGACCTCAGCCGGATCGGCGATGCCCCTGCGCCGGATACGCTGGAGGACAACCAGCGGCTGAATGAACAGATCATGGTGTTCAATGCGACCATACGGGAGGCGCCCAAGCCCGTGATCGCCGCGGTTCACGGACTTTGCCTCGGCACTGCATTGGGATTCATTGCGCAGTGCGATTTCGTGATTGCGGCGGACGACACGCGTTTCGGTCTGATCGAGGGCCGGATAGGCCACCCCGGCGCGACCGACCTCGTCCCGGTGATCGGCGCGGCCTGGACAAAGTTCCTGATCTACACCGGCGAGATCATCGACGCCGCGCGCGCGGAACGCATCGGGCTGGTGCTGACTGTCGAACCCGCCGAACAGCTTCTGGCGCGCGCCTCCGATCTCGCCGAGCGGCTGGCGCGGATGCCGCGCGAGGCATTGGGGCTGAACAAGGCGGCGATCGAGGCGGTGCTGGAGAGTTCGGGGCGGGCCGAGGGGCGGATTGCCGGACGGGCACGCGATGCGGTGACCAAGACAGCGGCATCCGCCGCGCGGGCGCCGGATGGGCGTCGGTTCGAGGATATCCTCAGAACAGAAGGGATGGAAGGCATGAAGAAGGCGCGCGAGCTGCAATACTCTGCTCCCTGGCTATCCCGGCTGGGAACGGCATGAGCCTTGAACCGGGCAAATTCCGGGGCGTAGACTGAACATGGACCCGCAAACACTAGCCGCATGCCTTTTCGCGGCGCGTGCAACCCAGCAGCCTTGGGCGCCGCTCGAAGCGGACGGCGTGCCGCTGACACTTGGCCCCGCCTACGATGTGCAGCAGGCATTCAATGTGCTCCAAGCGCCGGACGATCCCGGAGCGATTGCCGGCTACAAGGTTGGCCTGACCAGCAAGGCGATGCAGGCGTTTTGCGGCGTCGACGAGCCGATCAGCGGCATTGTCTTCGCTGGCCGAATTCATGGCTCCGGGGCGATCATCGCGGCATCAGACTTTCTCCGCCTTGGCATCGAGTGCGAAATTGCCTTGCGGCTGAAAGCGGATATCCCGGCGCTGACGGGCAACGAATCGCCGCAGCAATTGCACGATTGCATCGAAACCGTCCACGCAGCCTTCGAGATCGTGGAGGATCGGGACGCCGACTATTCCCGTCTCGATGCGGGCTCGATTGTTGCCGAAAACAGCTGGAACATGGGGATGGTGGTCAGCGACGGAGTGCCTGCGGCCGGACTTGGCGACCTGGCCGCGATCTCGGCGCGAATGTGGCTGAACGGCGCGCCGGCAGGACAAGGCCGGGGCGAGGCGGCGCTAGGCAGCCCGGCCTTTGTCATGCGGTGGTTAGCAGGCTTCCTATCCCGGCGCGGCGAGAAGCTCATGCCCGGGCAGTGGGTGATGACCGGTTCGCTGCTGCCGACCGTGTTTCCTGCCAAGGGGGACAAGTTCCGCTTTGCGCTCGATGGTTTGGTTGCGGTCGAACTCTCGGTCAGCTGATCGCCGTCACGGTTCGACAAGTTGCCGTTCACGCAGGAAGTCCAGCGTCGCACCGCTTGCCACCTGGAGCAATTGCGGCTGACCCGCGTAATAGTGGTTTGCCCCTTTGATCGAGACATAGTGCTTGTCGGAACTCCCGCAGGCTGCGAACACTTCCTGCATATGAACCTGCGGCGCGCCGTCATCAGCGGTGTTCTCTATCGCGAGGAATGGCACGGAAATAGCCCGAGCGGAAACTGTCGCATCGGCGCGGCTGTCGTCGATTGACCATTGCGACAGCCACGAGCGCAGCGTGCAAAAGCGCGCAAAGCCTACCGGTCCGGTGTTGACCGTCTCGGGATCGCCCGAAAGGCACCATTTGGGCCGCCGGTCGGTCGGCTCGAACATGGGGTCGATGAAGCGCGGGTCCGCCATGGTGCGATGAACCACGAAGCCGCGTTCCATTTCCTTGCCGGCTCTGGCCTTCAGATCGGCCAGGCTATCTTTCACCCATGCAGTAATCCGCCGCATTCGCGCCAGCTGCGCGGCGCGGTATTCGGCCATGAATTCGTCGCTGTAAGGCGGCTGCATCGGATTGGCGGGATCGTAGAGGTCGAATTTCGCATTGCGCAGTTCGGGGCGCAATTCGTCGGTCACCGAAGCATCGAGTGCCTCCAGCAAAATGCGCGCGCGCGATACGCTGCCAGCCTGAAAGATCACCGCATCGCCGGGGATCAGACCGGACCCTGCCACATCGACCGGATCGCCGTTCGGCGTGTCGGTGATCGTCGGGCGTTCGGCCTGCGCCTGAGAGAACGCCGCCAGCGGCCCG
>JAYRPK010000120.1:0-30233 GCA_041911195.1 Novosphingobium sp.
CATAATTTGTGATATCGACCAAGGCAGAGATCGGCCGTTGACCGACAGCCTTAAGCGGAGCCTGCAACCAATCGGGGGAAGGGCCGTTCTTCACACCCCGGATCACCCGACCATAGAATGCCGGGCAGCCATCCGGATCGTCGGTCCGAATTTCGACCGGGCAATCGTATTCAATTTGCTGGGCGGAGCAGACTTCGCCGAGCGGTTTGAATTTGCCCAATCCTGCTGCTGCAAGGTCACGCGCTACACCGTAAACACCCATGCAGTCTGGACGGTTCGGCGTAATGGCAATGTCGAACACCGGATCGGCGCCGTGGTAATCGGCGAAAGGCGTGCCTACGGGCGCATCCTCGGGCAGTTCGATGATGCCGTCATGGTCCTCGCCCAGCTCCAGCTCGCGGGTCGAGCACATCATGCCGTTCGATTCGACCCCGCGCACGGCCGCCTTCTTCAGCTCCATGCCGTTAGCCGGCACGACAGCGCCCGGCAGTCCGAGCACGCCCACCAGCCCCGCACGGGCATTGGGCGCGCCGCAGACGACCTGCAGCGGCTGGCCGTCACCCGTATCGACGGTCAGGACCTGCAGCTTGTCGGCATTGGGGTGACGGTCGGCGGTGAGCACCCGTGCGATGCGGAAACCGGCGAGCTTCTCGGTCGGGTCCTCGATGCCCTCGACCTCAAGCCCGATGGCGTTGAGCTTGTTGGCGATCTCCTCGACGCTGGCTTGCGTATCGAGGTACTGCTTCAGCCAGGAAAGCGTGAACTTCATTGTGCGCCTCCCTCAAGCCGGCGTGCCGACGCCGCCCGACAGGGTCGGCACGTCGAGCGCGGAGAAACCGTAGTGCGACAGCCAGCGGGCATCGCCGTCGAAGAAGGCGCGCAGGTCGTCCATGCCGTATTTCAGCATGGCGAGCCGGTCGACGCCCGTGCCGAAGGCGAAGCCCTGCCACTCGTCAGGATCAAGCCCCCCGGCCTCGATCACCCGGCGGTTGACCATGCCGGAGCCGAGCACTTCCATCCAGCCTTCCGACCCGCCGATGACGCGCTTGCCGTTCACCAGGCTGTAGCCGACGTCGACTTCCACCGAAGGCTCGGTGAAGGGGAAGTAGCTGGGGCGCAGGCGCAGGACGACGTCGTCGCGCTCGAAGAAGGCCCTGAGAAAGGTTTCCAGCGTCCACTTGAGGTGGCCGAGGTGAATCCCCTTGTCGATCACCAGCCCTTCGATCTGGTGGAACATTGGCGTGTGGGTAGCATCGCTGTCGGAGCGGTAGACGCGGCCGGGGGCAATGACGCGCAGGGGCGCGCCCCGCTGCAGCATGGCGCGGATCTGCACCGGGCTGGTGTGGGTGCGAAGGAGCATTTCCTCGCCAGCCGCATTGCGGTCGGGGAAATAGAAAGTGTCGTGCATCGCGCGCGCGGGATGGCTTTCCGGCATGTTGAGCGCGGTGAAATTGTGCCAGCCGTCCTCGATCTCCGGGCCGGTGGCGACAGCAAAGCCCATGTCGGCGAAGACTTCGGCCAACTCGTCCATCACCTGGCTGACCGGATGGATCGAACCGCGCGCGGCTTCCGGCGCAGGCAGGGTGAGGTCGATCCGCTCCGAAGCGAGCCGCGCTTCGAGCACCGCGCCCTCAAGCGCCGCCTTGCGCGCGGCGAGAGCTTCGGTGACGCTTTCGCGAAGGCCATGGATCTTCGGCCCTTCGCTCTGCCGCTGTTCCGGCGACATGCCGCCGAGCGTCTTCAGCAGGCCTGAGATCGAGCCCTGCTTGCCGAGGAACTCGACGCGCAGCGCCTCCAGCGCGTCCAGCCCTTCGGCCCCCGCTATGCGCCCCAGCGCGTCCTGCCCTGTAACCTCGTAATCCACTGGATTTCCGTCCGCTCAAGCTATTGCAAGCCGCGCTCCTTAGGGGCGAAAGCGGCTCTTCGCAATCACGGCGAGACCGAGACGCCGGACGGGCCGTCGAGCGCTTGCGCCGGCGAGCCGGCGATGCGCGCCCGTTCGCGCATGACCGCGGCGATCAGCGGCTTGGGCAGACCCGCATATTGGCGCGGCGACATGCCGAAGAATTGACGGAAGTCGCGGACGAACTGCGCCTGGTCGTGATAATGGCTGTCGATCGCGCCAATCCACTTGAGTGAAGGGTCCATCATGAAGTCCGCAAGGCTGCGCATGAACCGCTGACGGCGCAGCAGCAACTTCGGCGAAAAGCCGAAGGCGCGGTGGCAAGAGCGTTCCACGGTGCGCTGGCTGGCTCCGGCCCTGGCGACGAGATCGGCAACGGTGGCAACGTCCCGATCGATCAGCGCCGCGTGAATCGCGACAATGCGGCTCTCATCCTCAACCGGCTGGTTTATCCTGGCGAGAAAATGCGCGCAGATCCGCTCCAGCTCCGCTTCCTCGTCCGGATTGTCGCCGAACAGTCCCTGCGCAAGGGGCACGAAGCTGGCAAAGGCCGGATCGGCAAACCCGTCGAGCGCGACATTGGCATAGGCAGTGGCGTCCGCGCTGACGAATTTGGCCCAGCCCAGCGGCAGCAGCCCGATCCCCCACATCCGCGAGGAACCGATGGTGAAGCGGATGGTCTGTGTGGTGGGGCCAGTCACCGGAAAGGCGGTCGGTTCCATGCGCTGGCCGGAAAGGTTCTCAGCCGTGGGCAGACCGCCGGAATGGAACCGCAGGTTCGCCCACTCGGGCAGGAGGTGGTCGGTAATCCGGCCACCCTCGGCAACATCCCATTCCGCCACGTAGAACGTGGTGAAATAGCGGCGCAGTTGCACCGGAGGCGGATGAAACCGCACCTGCACTTCGCAGGATGGCGACACCGATCGTTACCCCTATGAATCTCGCGGGCCCTGTCCCTGAAAGACAGAATCCGGATTTTCTTGTTGTCCCGTGGGATTAGGGGGCGCCTTGATCGCGCGCAAGGCCCTGAAATGCTTCGGGCCGGATCGCTCCGGCCCGAACATGTTCAAAATCGGTGCTTGCGAGGTGTCAGGCCAGCGCGGCCTTCGCCTGGGCAATCACGGCGTTGAACACGCCACCTTCGTTCATCGCCAGGTCGGCCATGGCCTTGCGGTCGAGCTCGATTCCCGCCAGCTTGGCGCCGTGGATGAACTGCGAATAGGTCAGGCCCTCGGCGCGAACCGCGGCGTTGATGCGCTGGATCCACAGCGCGCGGAAGCTCCGCTTCTTCACCTTGCGGTCGCGGTAGGCATACTGCCCGGCCTTCTCGACCGCCTGGCGGGCGACGCGGATGGTGTTCTTGCGGCGACCGCGATAGCCCTTGGCCTGGTCGAGCAAACGCTTGTGCTTGGCGCGGGTGGTCACGCCTCTCTTGATACGGCTCATGTCTTAGCGCTCCTCAGTTCAGCCCGTAGGGCGCCCACTTCTTGATGACGCGGGCGTCGGCGTCCGAGATCACCTCGGTGCCGCGGTTCTGGCGGATGTACTTGCCATTGTGGCTGATGAGCCGGTGGCGCTTGCCGGCGACGCCATGCTTCACCTTGCCAGTGGCGGTGAGCTTGAAGCGCTTCTTGACGCCGCTCTTTGTCTTGAGCTTGGGCATTTTCGTCTCCTGTAATGCGACGCGATGACCCGCCCTGGCAGCCCTTACAGCCAGGCGGGCCGGTGATTCACGTGTACGCGAAGGGCGCGCCTTTAGTGGGCGAGGCCGGCAAAGGCAAGCGGTATCAGTAAGCCTTGCGATGCATCATCACACGCAAGGTCAGCAGGATGATCCGCACATCGCGCCAGATGGTCCAGCCTTCCAGATATTCGAGGTCCGCCTGCAGCCGGTCAGCGAGGTCGCTTTCCTGCTCGGTCGCGCCGCGCAGGCCGCGCACCTGCGCCAGGCCGCTCATGCCGGGCTTGAGCGAATGGCGCTGCCAGTAGCGCTGGTCGACTTCCCAGAACAGCTTGTCGCCCGCCTGCGAGCCGATGGCGTGGGGGCGCGGGCCGACCAGGCTCATGTCGCCCAGCAGCACATTCACCAGCTGCGGAAATTCATCGAGGCTGGTGCGGCGGATGAAGCGGCCGACGCGGGTAACGCGATCGTCCTCGCGGCCGGCCGAACGATGGCCGTCGCGATCGGCCTGCGCGGCGCGCATGGAGCGAAACTTGTACATGCGAAAGAACCGGTTGCCCCGCCCCAGTCGCCGCTGGACGAACAGCGCCGGCCAGCCGCTTTCAAGGACAATGGCGATCGCGATCAGCGCCAACAGCGGCGACAGCACCAGCAGGGCGCCGCCCGCCAGCGTGATGTCCAGCAGCCGCTTCATCGCCCGCGAGCGCAGGCCGAGCGGACCGGCGGACACCTGCAGCCAGCCATGCCCCCCGGCAATGCGCGCGCCCTGCGCGCCCAGTTCCACGACATCGTCGTCGAGCACCGCACCTTCGATGTTGGCGCCCTTGAGGATCATCGCCCAGGCGGCGCGGCGCGGAGGCGGGCAACTGACCACCACCCGATCGATATTGCGCATGACCAGGCCGATGCGGTGGAGCGCATGCGGATTGCCGAGGTCGGGCGACAGGGCAAGGTCGCTGGCCGCAACCGTGATGGTTCCGGGCAAGTCGACCGCCGGACCGCCATCGTCGATCACAAGCTCGTTGAGCACCCGCGCGCCGCATCGCCAGGCGACGAAGCTGCGCATCTGCAGCCGCAGCCAGGGCGCGATGCAGCCAGTGAACAGTATGCCGAAGGAAAACACGATGCGCGAGAATTCGGCGCTCGCCTTGGCGTAAAAGGCGAAGAACACCAAAGTTGCCGCCGAAACCGCCAGCGCCATCAACAGGCGCACGATGCCATCGAGGGCCCGCATCAGCACGCCCATCGAATAGGCGCCGTTATACAGGCTGACGGTCAGGAAGATCGGCAGCAGAAGCTGCGCTTGCAGCAAGGCTCCCGCGGCCCCGGACGGCCCGAGATAGAGGTATCCGGCCATGGCAAAGCCGGCGAAGATCGAAACCATGTCGCCGGCCATCAGGGCCAGGTAGCATTGCAGCCGCCGCCGCTCGAGCGCGGGCGCGAACGGCTGTTGCAAGACCACGGCCGTCAGCCCTTGCGCGAGGCGGCGCGGGCGATTTCGCCCAGCCCCTGCGCCAGCAGCAGCTCGGCATTCTGGCTGTTGGAAAGCAGGGCGGTGTGCAGCGCCATCAGCCGTTCGATCAGGCGTTCGAGCCGCTTGCCCCGCCAGCGGCCGAGCTGGCCGGCGATCTCGCGCTCTTCCTTCCAGAAGATGCGCCGGGCCGAGGCCTCGGCCTTGACGAAGGCAGTGACATCGCCCCTGGGGCCAAGCCGGGCGGCAAGCTGGCCAAGCTGAGCGGCGCGGCGTTCGAAGGCGAGCAGCACGCCGACCGGGTTGAGCCCCAGTTCGCGCATGCGGCGCAGCTCGCCCGGCACGCGGTTCGCCTCGCCGCCCAGCACGGCGGAAACCAGCGGGGCAAAGCCATCGTCCTCGGTGCGCGCGGCTATGGCGTCGAGATCGGCGGCGGTTACGCCTTGCGGGCTTTGCGGACTGGCATCGCGATAGAGCGCCAGCTTGGTCACTTCCGACTGCGCCAGCCGGGTATCGAGGCCGCAGGCGCGGGCCAGCCGTTCGGCGAGGTCCGCACCCATCCGCAGCCCCGCCGCATCGGCCATGCCGCGCACGGCCTCGGCCACCTGGCGCAGGTCGGGCGGATAGAACATCGCCACCAGCGCATCCGGCCGAGGCTCAAGCAACTTGGCGGTACGCGACTTGTCGCTGGCCCCGGTCGCAACGATCAGCACCGGGCAGGGTTCGACATCATCTGACAGCAAAATCTCCACCGCCTCGCAGACTTCGTCCCCCTGCGCGCGGACGTAGATATGGCGGGTATCGCCGAACAGCGAGTTCGAGCGGGCTTCGTCCGACAGCCGCACCGGATCACGCCGCAGCTCGGCGCCGGGCAGTTCGATCCGCTCGCCTGGATCGGGCAAGAGCGCATGGATCCGGCTGGCGGCATCGGCCGCGCCGGCCTCGTCCGGCCCGCAAAAGAAGAAGATGCGCGCCGAGGCGGCGGCGCGCGGCGCGGTGGAGGCGAAGTCCCGCTGGCTTGCCTTCACTGCCCCCCGCCCGCCGAATTGCGCAACTGGATGGAAAGCTTGGTGACGATGCGATCCGCCACATCGCGCGAGAGGTTTTCCAACGCGGTGTTTTCCGCCGCGATCGTCGCATATTCGGAGCTGACCACATCGATGCCGGCGTCCGATCCGGCGGTGGCGTCGAGCACGATCGTGCCGCTGGCCAGATCGACCAGCTGATAGCGCGCGCGCAGGGTGCGCCGCTCGCGGCCGATGGTGTCGTCGGACAGCAGGCCGAGGCCTTCCAGCTTGTCGTCGAGCCGAACGTCGAGCCGGTAACGCGCGCCCGACATGCCGCCGCCGGCGCCCAGCCGGTCGACCAGGGCATTGCGCACCAGCCAGCCGGCCTTGCCCTCGATCGGCGGCACGTCGATGGCGGCACGGCCGCGCGCCACTTCGCCGCTGCCGCCGCCGGTATACATCGGCTTGAGGCCGCAGCCGGCGAGCAGCAAGAGAAGAAGAGGCGCGAGCAGCCTCACGCGACGAGATTCACCAGCCGGTCGGGCACGACGATCACTTTCTTCACCGCGGCTCCTTCCAGCGCACGCTGCACCTTGTCGCTGGCCAGGGCAAGCGCTTCGAGCTCCTCGCGCGCAGTGCCCTTGGCGACGGTGATCGTGTCGCGCAGCTTGCCCTTGACCTGGATGGCGACCGTCACTTCATCCTCGACCAGCATGGCGGGATCGTGTTCGGGCCACTGGGCATCGGCGACAAGTCCAAGGCCGATGTTGCCATACCTTTGCCGCGCTTCCTCCGCCAGGTGCGGCATCATCGGCGCGATCAGCAGCAGCAGCTTGCGGATCGCATCCGAACGGCTGGAGCACAGTTCGGCCTTCTCGATCGCGGCGGTCAGCTCATAGATCCGCGCGACCGCCTTGTTGAACGACAACGCCTCGATATCGGCGGCCACTGCGGCGACGGTCTGGTGGGTCTTGCGCTCAAGCGGCACGTCGTAGTTGGCGTCGGCCCCGGCCCCGCCTGCGCCGCACTGGCCGAACAGCCGCCACAGCCGCTGGACGAAGCGCGCGCAGCCCTCGATGCCGCTCTCCGACCATTCGAGATCGCGCTCGGGCGGACTATCGGACAGCATGAACCAGCGCACCGCATCGGCGCCGAACTTGTCGAACATCGGATCGGGATCGATGACGTTCTTCTTTGACTTCGACATTTTTTCGATGCGGCCGCGCTCGACCGGTGCGCCATCCAACGTCGTGGCCAGATCGCCGGAAATGGTCACTTCGGTTGGTGAGAGCCAGCTGCCGTCCGCCGCCTTGTAGGTCTCGTGCGTCACCATCCCCTGCGTGAACAGCGCGGCAAACGGCTCCTTCACTCCGATCATGCCCACCCGTTCGAGCGCGCGGGTCCAGAAGCGGGCATAGAGCAGATGCAGGATCGCATGCTCGATCCCGCCGATATATTGCCCGACCGGCAACCATTGCTCGGCCTCCGCCCGGTCGAACGGCCGATCATCCGGCTGGCTGGCGAAGCGGATGAAATACCAGCTCGAATCGGCGAAGGTATCGAGCGTATCGGTCTCGCGCCGCGCCGCAGTGCCGCACTTGGGGCAGGGCACATGCTTCCAGGTGGGATGCCGGTCGAGCGGATTGCCGGGCACGTCGAAGGTCACGTCATCGGGCAGGCGCACTGGCAACTGGTCGCTGGGCACCGGCACCACGCCGCAACCTTCGCAATGAATCACCGGGATCGGCGTGCCCCAATAGCGCTGTCGGCTGACGCCCCAGTCGCGCAGGCGGAACTGGGTCTGGCCTTCGCCCCAGCCCTCGTGCGCCGCCCGGGCGATTACGGCGGCCTTGGCCTCATCGACCGACATGCCGTCCATCCAGCGCGAATTCACGATGCGGCCCGGCCCGGTATAGGCCAGATCGCCTGCGAACACGGCGTCGGTCTCGTCGCCTTCCGCCACCACGCGCGTGACCGAAAGGCCATATTTGCGCGCGAAATCGAGGTCGCGCTGGTCGTGCGCCGGGCAACCGAACACCGCGCCGGTGCCATAGTCCATCAGCACGAAATTGGCGACGTGGACCGGCAGGTGCCAGTTGGGATCGAGCGGATGCTCGACCGACAGACCAGTATCGAAGCCCAGCTTTTCGGCGGTCTCGATCTCGGCCGCCGTGGTGCCGCCCTGCTTGCAGCGGGCGATGAAGTCCTGCAGTTCGGGCGCGTTTTCCGCCAGCTTGCGCGCCAGCGGATGGTCCGCGGCGATGGCGACGAAGCTGGCGCCGAACAGGGTGTCGGGACGGGTGGTGAAAACCTCGATCCCGTCCTGTTCGCCCACCAGCCGGAACATGCAGCGCAGGCCCTGTGACTTGCCGATCCAGTTTTCCTGCATCGTGCGCACTTTTTCGGGCCACTGGTCGAGCCCCTTGAGCCCTTCGAGCAGTTCCTCGGCGAAGTCAGTGATCTTGAGGAACCACTGGTTGAGCTTCTTGCGCTCCACCAAGGCGCCCGAACGCCAGCCCTTGCCGTCGATCACCTGCTCGTTGGCGAGCACGGTCATGTCGACCGGGTCCCAGTTGACTTCGCTTTCCTTGCGATAGACCAGCCCATGTTCGAGAAAGGCCAGGAACAGCGCCTGTTCATGGCCGTAATATTCGGGCTCGCAGGTCGAAAGTTCTCTGGACCAGTCGATCGCCAGGCCAAGCCTCTTCAGCTGCGCCTTCATCGCCGCGATGTTCGCCCGGGTCCATTCGCCTGGATGGACCTTCTTTTCCATCGCCGCGTTCTCGGCCGGCATGCCGAAGCTGTCCCAGCCCATCGGGTGGAGCACGGCATGCCCGGTCATCCGCTTGAAGCGGGCCAGCACGTCGCCCATCGTGTAGTTGCGCACGTGCCCCATGTGGATGCGCCCGGAAGGGTAGGGGAACATCTCCAGGACATAGCTGCGCGGCTTGTCGGTCCCGCTTTCGGCGCGGAAGCACGCGCCCTCTTCCCAGACGCGCTGCCAGCGCCCGTCGGCCTGGGACGGTTCGAATCGCTCGCTCACCTGTAGTCCCCTTTGGGCGGCGTCAGCCGCCGATGGCGTCGCGCCGCAGGTCGCGCGCCTTGGTCAGGATGATGTCTTCCAGCCGCTGCGCGGTTGCCGCCTGGACCGGGGCATCGACCCAGCCGCCATTCTGCGCGACCTGGCGACTGGCGGAAACCCGAAGCGCATCGGCGCGCAGGTCGCGGTCGAGAATGGTGACGGTCACTTTCATCCGTTCGCCAGGATTGGCCGGATTGGCGTACCAGTCGGTGACGATTACCCCGCCGTTGCTGTCGGTCTGCGCCAGCGGCATGAACGACAGGGTATCAAGGCTGGCGCGCCAGAGGTAGGAATTGACGCCGATCGTCGTCACCTGCGACGCGGCCAGATCAGCGCGCAGCTGCTTCTTGCCGCCGCCGCCGCAGGCCGAAAGGCCCAAAGCAATCGCCACGGCAAGCCCGGCCTGTGCCAGCAGCTTTGCCTTGGCCAACGATCTTGCCTTGGAATGTCCTGAACGGGTGCTGCCAGTCATAATCTGTCCGAATCCTGTAGCCATTGCGTCGCCCGAAAGCGCCTTGCTGAAGCCTCTATAGCCGCCGCGGCCCCATGGGCAAGGGCCCGTGCGGCGGCATGCACATGCGCGCCGGTGGAGTGAACCGCGAGTGAATGGCGTATTCCGGGTAGTGAGGCCGATCATGTTCTGTTAATATGACTTGGTCGATTGCGGCAGGCTATCGCCGGAATCGGCTGGTCAGCAGGGAAAGGACCCATGGGCGCGAGAAATCGGGATAACGGCCGCAGCGGTGCAGCCGCGGGCTTGCTGATTGCCGGCGCGGTCGGGCTGCTTGCGCTGCCCAGCGCCGTGCTCGCCTTTTCCAGCCGCTTCGAACCGCGCTTCGCCGCCGAACCGGAAGGCGTGCCGCTCGATTCGCTCAAGACCCCGCAGATGTCGGTGCACCTGGCGGATTCTCTGCCGGCCCGCTCGCTGGGCAAGGGACAACTGCTTCACTTTACCCCCGCCGCCACAGCCGGCCGGCCGGACCGCTCGGTGACGGTGGCGGTGCGCGTCGATCCCCGCACCGCGCGAGCCTTGGCGGTACACCCGGTGGGCGCGGCGGTTGCCGGAACGCAAGGCGCGGCGAGCCCGCTGCAGATCGCCCCGATGGCGTTCAACCTGGGCGTCTCGCGCGGCTATCGCAGCTTCGCGCAGAGCCTGGTGCCCGCCACGGAGATTCGCAAGATCGAGATGGCCGATCTTTCCACCTACCGTTCATCGCAGGCAACGTCCGGGAGCTCCTCGCGCTTCAGCCCGCGCGTCGTGCTGGACGACCACCAGCCGGCAGGCCGCGCGCCGCGCACCTTCGCCGACAAGCAGGATACCGTGGACCTGGGCGGCGCCTATAGCGTGACGCGCAACCTCGATGTCACTGCGGGCGTGCGCTATTCGCAGGAACGCGACCGGCTGCGGCCACTGAACGATGGCAAGCAGGACGGCCAGGCCGTCTATGTCGGGACCCAGTTCCGCTTCTGACCGCGATCTACCACCCCCCCGTCAAACGGTCGATCGAAATCGCCGGGCACAAGACTTCGGTGAGCCTGGAGCCGCTGTTCTGGCTGCTGCTCAAGACCGCCGCCGAGGCCGAAGGCGTGCCGGTCAATGCCCTCGTCGCCCGAATCGACGCATCGCGCATCGCGGCCGAGACCCCGCCCGGCCTTGCCGGCGCGATCCGGCTATGGCTCGTCGCCTGGTTACAGCAGACCAAGCGTGAGGCCGGCGAGGGCGGCGAAGCCTAGCACCTCGAACAGGCTGCGGCGAAAGCGGAACAGCAGCAGCGCCGCCGCCATGGCGATCATGGTCGTGCGCCAATCGAGGCTGGTCATATCGGGAAGCCCGAACATGGCTGCCTCGGGCCGGGCGAACAGCACATGCAGGGCAAACCACAGGGCCAATTGGGCGACCACGCCCGCCACTGCTGCGGTGATCGCCGCCAGCGCCGATTGCAATGCCCTCGCCCGCTCCAGCCGCTCCATCCATGGCGCGCAGGCGAAGATCCACAGGAAGCAGGGGGCGAAAGTCACCCAGGTGGTCAGCGCGGCGCCGATCAGCCCCGCCCCCAGTGGCGTGAACGGCGCCGGCGCGCGCCAGGCAGCAAGGAATCCGGTGAACTGCGTCACCAGGATCAGCGGCCCCGGCGTGGTTTCGGCCAGCCCCAGCCCGTCGGCCATCTCGCCGGGCGCCAGCCATTGGTACTGATCGACCGCGGCCTGCGCCATGTAGGCCAGCACCGCATAGGCGCCGCCGAAGGTGACCACCGCCAGCCGCGAGAAGAAAGCGCCGATATCCCACAGCACATGATGGGTTCCAAGGGTCATCGCGATCAGCGCCATCGGCGCGAGCCAGATCGCCAGCCAGACCGCAATGGTGGCCAGCGTCGTGGCGGCAAGACGGCGCCTGCTAACCGGCTGGACAGGCAGTTCCGACACGGCATGCTCACCCAGCCAATCGGGCCTCACCGCCCCGGCAATGGCGCCGATCAGGGCCGCCGCCAGGATCACCAGCGGAAACGGCGCGTGGAACACCAGCAGGGCGATGAAGGCCAGCGCCGCCAGCAGCAGCTTGAACCGGGTGCCCAGCGCCCGCTTGCCAATCCGGATCAGCGCCTGGGCGACAATCGCCAGCACGGCCGACTTGATGCCGAGGAAAAGCGCGGCGAACCAGCCCAGCCCTGCCGCCATGACATAGAGCAGCGACAGCCCGAGCATGACCAGCGCTCCGGGGATGACGAACAGCAACCCCGCCGCGAGGCCTCCCTTCACCCCATGCAGCCGCCAGCCGATCCAGGTGGCGAGCTGTTGCGCTTCGGGCCCCGGCAACAGGTGGCACAGGTTGAGCGCTCGCAGGAACGCACCCTGCTCGACCCATTTGCGCTCATCGACCAGCTCGTGTTGCATCAGCGCGATCTGCCCGGCCGGGCCGCCGAAGCTGAGCACACCGATGCGCGCGAAGACGCGGACAAGCTGCGGAAAGGAAACGGAATTGCCGGATAAAGTCACATGTCACCCCAAATGCCTCTGGTCCGCCGCAAGACGGACAGGAAAGGCAACGCTTGGGCGGTGACGCCTGACCGGGAGGCTGCTTTTCCCGATGAACGCGAGTTAACCCGAAGAAGGCGCGAGGTAAACCCGCCAGCCCGACGCCGCGAGGAACAGGTCAGAACTTCCGGTTCGTCGCGGTGGAAATCGCAGCGATCGGCTTGAACACCAGATCGACGATCAGGTCGGCAACGAAGGCGACCGGATAGTGCTTTTCCTGGCGCAACCACCAGGCCAGGATCTCGATGACGGTGCTGTTGGCGATCGTCAGCGACAGTTCGGGCGGCAACCGGTCGTCGGGCATCGAGCGTTGTCGCGAGACATTCTGGACAAGAAACATGAACTCCTCGCGGACGATGGCCTGCGCCCCGCCATTGAGCAGCGCCGACCACAGGTTGCGGTTCTCGTCGATGCACTGGCAATCGGCCAGAGCAGCGGCCCGCGCGCCCCCGGCATCGAGCGCCTGCATGCCGCGATCGAAGAATTGCCGGATCACGTCGCGCGCCAGATCGGCGAGCAGGGCCTCTTTCGAGGGATAGTGCAGATAGAAGCTGGCCCGAGCCACCCCGGCCCGGGCGGCGATCTGCTGCGGCCGGATCCGGTCAAACGGCTCCAGCGCGAGTAGCGCGACCAGCGCGTCCTGCAGGGCCTTGCGCGTGCGCAGGGCACGGGGGTCCTTCGACTTGCCCAGCCTAGGATCTTCCTCCTGCCGGTGCGCGGACATGGGACTGGTGAGCATGCGATCCTGCTGCGGCTACATTTACGTACTGGACTCATAGTCCATTACAAGACACATAGTCTAGTAAATAGCGATTCGGGAGACGAGGTTCATGTTCAGGCTGGGCGCCTTGGCGGGAGCGATCGCACTTCTCCTATTCGGCTTCGCGCTTGCGCCGGTCAGCGCCGAATCCACGCCGGTTCCGGCCCGTCCCCGCCTGGTCGGCTTTACCGCGGAACAGGTTTCGGCAGGCCGGGCACTCTACACGACAGGTTGCGCCTCGTGCCACGGGCCGGCCTTGCAGGGCACGGGCGCTCCGGCCCTGAGGGGGCGGACCTTCATGGGCCGCTGGGGGGTCAGTTCGATCGGCGCCCTGTTCCGCCACATCCGCGACAAGATGCCGCCCGGCAACGCCGGCACGCTGGCCCCCGATCAGGTTTCGGCGCTGGTCGCCATGATCCTGAGCGAGAACGGCATCAAGCCAGGGGCCGAGCCACTGCCGGTCGATTATCCCGCGCTGCAATCGATGCACCTGCCCTTCACCGGCGATACCAGCGGCGGGCTGGCTACGGGCGTCACCCTGCCGCCCTGGCCTGAGACACCCAACCCCGCCAAAACCATGACGCCGGTTACCGATGCCCTGTTGCAGGCGCCGCCCGCCTCCGATTGGCTATCATGGCGCCGCACGCTCGACGGGCAGGGCTTCAGCCCGCTCACCCAGATCGACAAGGCAAATGTCCGGCGCCTGAAACTGGCCTGGTCCTACAACCTCGCCGCCGGGCCCAATGCCTCGACCCCGCTGGTCCACGACGGCGTGCTGTTCGTCTACAGCAACGGCGACCAGGTTGACGCGCTCAATGCGGCGACCGGCGAAGTCTTGTGGAACCACAAGCGCGACCTGCCGCAGACCAATTCACTGCTGCCCAAGCGGGTCAAGCGCAACATGGCGCTCTACGGCGAACTCCTCTATTTCGGCACGGCGGATGGCCAGCTTGTCGCACTCAATGCGCGGACCGGCGAACAGGTCTGGGAGACGCCGACCGGGCCGGCCTCGGGCGGACCGATCGCAGTCAACGGCACCGTGATCGAAGGCCTGTTCCGGGGCGAACAGATGCCGCCTCATCCGAACGATCCACTCGCTGCCCGGCCCGGTTCGCGGCAGGCGGCGCCGACCAAGTGCGTCACCTGCGGCGGCTTTGGCCGGATCGTCGGGCTGGATGCGGCCGGCGGCAAGCAGCAATGGAATTTCAACGTGGTTCCCCAGCCCGGCGAGCCGGGAACCCAGACCTGGAACGACATTCCCTTCGACGACCGCAGCGGCGGTTCGGTCTGGACCAGCGGCTACTACGATCCCTTGCTCGATCTCATGTTCATCGGCACTGGCAACACCTACAACACCGCGCCGATCACTCGGCCGATCGGCAAGCGCGGCGTCACCAACGATGCGCTTTACATGAACAGCACGCTTGCCCTGCGCCCCGGCACCGGCAAGCTAGCCTGGTATTACCAGCACCACGCCCGCGACCTGTGGGACCTCGACTGGGTGTTCGAGCGGATGATCATCGAGCTGCCGGTGCGCGGCAAGCCCGTGAAGTCGATCGTCACGGTCGGCAAGATCGGCGTGCTCGACGCACTGGCGGCCAGTGACGGCAAGTACCTGTTCTCGCTCGATGCCGGCCTGCAGAATGTGATCAAGCACATCGACCCGGTGACCGGCCGCAAGACCGCCAACGACGAGCTGATCCCGGGCAACGAGACAAAGGTGATCTGCCCGCCATCGCAGGGCGCCAAGAACTGGATCCCCGGCTCCTACGACCCGGCGACGCAACTGGTCTACCAGCCGGTCACCCTCGCCTGTCTCGAGATGCGGCCCGCCGACCCCGGCGAGCGTTCGCCCCTGTCCAGCGGCATCCAGTGGAGCGTCATGCCGCGGCCGGACAGCGACGGCCGCTATGGCCGCATCCAGGTCTACGACCTGAAAAACCGCACCACCCGCTGGATCGCCGCCCAGCGCGCGCCGATGACCAGCGGCGTGCTGGCGACGGCGGGCGGGCTGGTCTTCGCTGGCGGGCTCGACCGGCAGTTCGCCGCATTCGACAGCGCCAGCGGCGAAAGGCTGTGGTCGACGCGGCTGGGCGACGTGCCGAGCGGGGCGCCGATCAGCTTCGCCGTGGGCGGCAGGCAGTACATTGCCGTAGTCACCGGCTTCGGTTCGATGCTTTCGGGCAGCTACCTGTCGCTGGTGCCGGAGATCCCGGTGCCGGCGCACCCAAGCTCGTCGATCTACGTCTTCGAACTGGCGGATTGAAACCGGAGCGCCGATGATGAAATGGACAATCCTGGCGCTGCTTGGCGCGATTGGCGTCACCTGCGCACTGCCTGCCAACGCCGCCGGCCCGCTTCCCGCCACCAAGCTCATGGCGCTGGTCCGGGCAGAGCATTGCGACCGGACAAGGCTCGAAGGCACCCTTGCAGGCCTGGGCCGCGCCCTGGCGCGCGATCGCCGGACCAGCCGGGTGGCGATCGACCGGCCGGCCGACCCGATCCGCAATCTCGATCTCATGGGCAACACTTCGCCCTTTGCCGCCGCGCTGGAAATATCCGCCAGCCAGCCCGCGCTGGCACGAATCGGCGAAAGGGTGAGACGCCGGATCGCCGCCCTGTGCCCGGTGGATGTCTATCTGGTCCACGAACGCCGTCTGATGACGACGCCGCGCACCTGGCCGCTTGGCACGCCTTCGCCCGACACCAAGGTGCTGAACACGCTCATCCGCAACGAGGGGCTGAGCTTCGAGCGCTTCGACGCCGAATGGTCCGGGCCGCACGCGGCTCTGGCGCTGGGCTGGCGCAGGCTACGCGGCGGCGAGGGGCACTATGTCCAGAACCCGGTGGTGGGATCGATCGGCAATGCCTCGCAGGCCTATGACGGCATCGGTGAAGGCGAAGGCAGCGCGGGCGGAGCCGGCAGTGACGCGATCCGCAAGATCAGGCTCGAAACCGCAGCCCACGCCCGCACCTTCCACCGCCCGGGGCCGATGTTCGTGGTGCGCGAAACCGTGCTGAAGGACTGAACGGCCGGGGCCGGCAGTTCGCCAGCCTAACCGTCCCCGACCCGCTCGATCTGCGCGCCCATCAGCGCCAGCTTTTCCTCCAGCCGTTCATAGCCGCGATCGAGGTGGTAGAGTCGGTGGACCTGGGTCTCGCCATCGGCGGCAAGGCCAGCCAGCACCAGCCCCATCGAGGCGCGCAGGTCGGTCGCCATGACTTCGGCGCCGGTGAGGCGCGGCACGCCGTGGACGATCGCGGTGCGGCCCGAGGTTTCGATATGGGCGCTCATGCGGTTCAATTCGGGCACGTGCATGTAGCGGTTCTCGAAGATCGTCTCGGTCAGCACCGAGGCCCCTTCCGCCCGGCACAGCAGCGCCATCAATTGCGCCTGCATGTCGGTGGCGAAACCGGGATAGGGCGCGGTGGACAAGGTGATGGCCCGCAGCGGCCCGTCGGCGGCGATGTAAAGGCCGTTGTCGCGCGGTTCGACATGGACGCCGGCATCGCGCAGCGCCTGGACGGTCGCTTCCATCTCCTCGATCACCGCGTGCTGCAGCAACACGTCGCCGCCGGTAATCGCCGCGGCGCAGGCATAAGAACCCGCCTCGATCCGGTCGGACATGACGCGGTAGGTCGCGCCATGGAGGCGGGGGACGCCGTGAATGACGAGATCGGAGGTACCGATCCCCTCGATTTCCGCGCCCATGGCGACCAGCAGATTGCACAGGTCGACGATCTCGGGCTCGCGCGCGGCGTTGTGCAGCGTGCTCTTGCCGCGCGCGGTGACCGCCGCCATCAGCGCGTTCTCGGTCGCACCGACCGAGACCACCGGAAAGGAATAGCGCCCGCCCGGCAGGCCGCCGTCGGGGGCATGGGCGCGAACATAGCCCGAAGTCAGCTCGATGGTCGCGCCGAGCGCTTCCAGGGCTTTCAGGTGAAGGTCGATCGGCCGGTTGCCGATGGCGCAACCACCGGGCATCGACACAGTCGCCTCGCCCATGCGCGCCAGCATCGGTCCCAGCACCAGGATCGAGGCGCGCATCTTGCGCACCAGGTCATAGGGCGCGACGTTGCTGGTGATGCGGGTCGCCTCCAGCGTCATCACCCGGCCGAAGTCACCCGGCCGAGTGCCGGCGATCGACGTCGAGACGCCGAAATTGTTCATCAGGTGCTGGAACGTGTCGATATCGGCGAGGCGCGGCAGGTTGCGGAAGGTCACCGGCTCGTCGGTCAGCAGCGCGCAGGGCAGCAGGGTAAGCGCCGCGTTCTTGGCGCCGGAGATGGGAATCGTGCCGGAAAGGCGCTTGCCGCCCTGGATGATGATCTTGTCCATTTTCGCGGTTTAGCGGGAAACGCGCGGGCGGCAAGCGGGCGCACGATCTAGACAGTTGACGAGCCGATTCGCGCCTGCGATGCGCCCGGCATGACTAGCCGCAAACCCATTCGCAAGGCGGTGTTCCCGGTCGCCGGGCTTGGCACCCGCTTCCTGCCCGCGACCAAGGCGATCCCCAAGGAAATGCTGCCGATCATCGACCGGCCGCTGATCCAGTATGCCGTCGACGAGGCGCGCGAGGCGGGGATCGAGCAGATGATCTTCGTCACCGGCCGGGGCAAGACCGCGCTGATCGACCACTTCGACATGGCCTTCGAGCTGGAGACCACGCTCAGGGACCGCGAAAAGGACATGTCGCTGCTTGAGCCGACCCGGCTTTCCCCTGGCAACCTTGTTACTGTGCGCCAGCAGGTGCCGATGGGCCTGGGTCATGCCATCTGGTGCGCGCGGGCGATCGTCGGCGACGAGCCCTTCGCCATCTTCCTGCCCGACGAGCTGATGGTGGGATCGCCTGGCTGCATGAAGCAGATGGTCGATGCCTATGAACAGGTGGGCGGCAACCTGATCAGCGTACTGGAAGTGCCCGAAGAGGAAGTGTCGAGCTATGGCGTGATCGCGCCCGGCGAAACGCGCGGCCAGCTGACCGAAGTGCTGGGCCTGATCGAAAAGCCCAGGCGCGAGGATGCACCGTCCAATCTCATCATCTCGGGCCGCTATATCCTGCAGCCCGAAGTGATGCAGGTGCTTTCCGGCCAGCAGAAGGGTGCCGGTGGCGAAGTCCAGCTGACCGACGCCATGGCGCGGATGATCGGCAGCCAGCCGTTCCATGCCGTGACCTTTGCCGGCCGGCGGTTCGACTGCGGCTCGAAGGCCGGTTTCGTCGAAGCGACTCTGGCCATGGCGCTGGAACGCCCGGACATGGCCCAGGACGTGCGCGCCATGGCGCGGCGGCTGTTAGGGGATTAAGAGCGGCGCGCGGTAAATCTGCACGCCGCTCTAAGGGCTTGATCCGAAACTGTGTTACGGATCCTGTTGCGCCGGATTGATAACAAAAAAGGGCGGCCGAAGCCGCCCCAAGGCCGCACGCGGCCCACCGCCGCGCCGGAAAATGACCGGGCTTGATCGCCCGGCCGTGAATTCAGCGGCTGCCAATGGCCCGCATGGCAGCGGAATTGGCAGGCGCAGCGTCATTCTGCGCCTGTTGGTCGCCCTGCATGTAGGGGATCGGATTGACCGCGACGCCGGCGATGCGCACTTCGTAGTGCAGGTGCGGGCCAGTCGAGCGGCCCGTCGAACCGACGAAGCCTATCAGTTCGCCCTTGCGGACGCGCTGGCCAGCCGAGACGTTGAGCCGCGACAGGTGGCCGTAGCGGGTCTGGATATCGGCACCGTGTTCAAGCTGGATGTAGAGGCCGTAGCTGGAATACCATTCCGCCTTGCCGACCGTGCCATCGGACGGAGCGTAGACCGGCGTACCCATCGGGGCGGCCAGATCGACGCCCTTGTGCGCGCGGCGCTGGTTCAGGATCGGATGATTGCGCATGCCGAAACCGCTGGTGAACCGGACGCCCTCAACCGGGATGCGCGAAGGAATCGACACGGTGTTCGACCGGGGAGCAGGCTGGGCGAGGCCGAAGCTGGGTTCGGGCATGCTGGCGGCGAAATTCGCCGTCTGATCGAGCTTGCGCCAGCTCGAGAACAGCTGGCGGAATTCGGAATCGCCGGTGCCTTGGGAATTCTGCCGGGCTTCCTGCGCGGCGCGCAGCGGTGCGGCGATATCCGCGGCGTTGCTGCTGCTGGCGAAAGCGGGATTGGCCGTGAACGGGATCGCCACAAGGGCAACAGCGCCAGCAACCGATCGCGACGTCTTCACATTACCGAAAATAGCCACTCAAATAACCTTGTTTTTACCGGCCCGTTCCGCATTGCGTGCGGGCTGGACAACCCGAGAACTCGTGGCACCGGAAGGGTGCCTAGATCGTTTATTGGAGATGGTCGGACCCCCCGCCGTCTCGTTGAATGCTCTTTTTCAGGCATGGGTAAACAAGGCAATACCGGCATAGAAATCGCGCGGCAGACCGGCAGCCGAACGCGCTGAGTCGTTGAACGGAGGCTTAACGGCGCCGCGAAAGTAACGTTTCACCAAGGTTTTCCACAGGGCTTGCGGATCCTCGCCCTGGCGGGCGCAAAGCGCGAAAAAGTGCTTGGAACCAAAGGCTACGTGCCGGATTTCGTCGTCAAGGATTCTTTCGAGGACACGGCTCCCGGCCAAATCACCCGAATCGCGCAAGCGTGCGATGGCCGACGGCGTGACGTCGAGCCCGCGCGCTTCGAGCACCATCGGCACGACCGCCAGCCGCGCGGCGGCATCGTGGGCGGTCTCGCGCGCAGCGTCCCACAGGCCATCGTGCGCGGGCAGCGCGCCATAGTGACTGCCGAGTGCACGCAGCCGCCTGTCAAGCAGGACGAAATGCATCGCTTCGTCCGCCGCGACGGAGAGGAAATCAGAGACGAACTCCCGCCCCATCTCCTCGCCGAACCGCCCCGCGGCATCGAGCGCAAGGCCGATCGCGGCGAATTCGATGTGGGCCAGTGCATGCCACAGGGCGATTCGCCCGCGCGGCGATTGCGCCTTGCCGCGCTTGGGCATGCGATTGGGCGGCAGCAGTTCGGGCCGCTCGGGCCGGGCCGGGCGATCGGGCATCGCCGCATCGAACACGAAGGCCAAACGCCCCAGCCGCCAGTCGCGCGCGACCTTGCGCGCCGCCAAGGCCTGGCCGCGCGGGTCGGCCACCAGCAGCGCGGCGCGAATCGCCCTGGCGAGGGAAGTCACGGCGGAAGGTAGATCAGAGCGCTTGGGCAGCGGCCAGCACTTCGGCCGCGTGCCCCTTGACCTTCACCTTGTCCCACACCCGGGCGATCTTGCCGTCCGCACCCACCAGATAGGTGGTACGCACCATGCCCATGTAGGTGCGGCCGTAGTTCTGCTTCTCGGTCCAGATGCCCAGTGCATCGGAAAGGCCGCCCTCGGCCGCATCGCTGGCGAGCGGGGCGGCGAGGCCATGCTTGGCGATGAATTTCGCGTGGCGCTGGGGCGAATCCTTGCTGACGCCGAGCAGGGCCACGCCCGCCTTGTCGAAGAGCCCGGCCAGTTCCGTGAAGTCCTTGTTCTCGACGGTGCAGCCGGGGGTGTCGTCCTTGGGATAGAAGAACAGCACCAGCTTGCGGCCCTTGAAGTCCGACGGGCGCACGCTGCCGCCTTCAGGGGTCTCCATGGCCACGTCGGGAAGCGCATCGCCGATGCCAGGGTTCTTGCTCATGATCCGATCTCCAGTGTCTCGCCGAAAAGGTCTTTCCACGCTGCCGCCACCGCCTTGCGGCTTTGGCCGAGGCGGGCCAGCAATTCATCCCAATTGCCGCATTGGCAGGCCTTGGCAAGCGCAGCGCGCGAGGCCGGGGGCGGCTCCTCACCATCGGGCGCGAGCAGGCGGGCGGCGACCAGCAGCCTGGCGAGGGAATCGTGGGCTTCGGCCATGTCCGCCGGCAGCAGCCCGGCGGCGACCAGCCCCCGCACCGCATCACCCAGGTGCGGCGTAAGCGCCGCGCCGTCGCGCAATTGCAGGAAGTGGATGAGGAACTCGATGTCGACCAGGCCGCCGCGCATCAGCTTGACGTCGACCGGGCCCTTGGGCCGCTTGTTCTCCGCCATGGTGGCGCGCATTTCGAGGACGTCGGCGCGCAGCTTCGCCGGATCGCGCGAGACCTTCAGCACCTGCGCGATAATGCCCTCCAGCCTTGCGCAGGCCTGAGCCGAGCCGAACACCGGCCGCGCGCGCGCCAGCGCCATGTGCTCCCAGGTCCAGGCCTCCTCGCGCTGGTAGCGCTCGAAGCTTTCGAAGCCGACCGCCAGCGGCCCCTCCCCGCCCGATGGCCTGAGGCGCGTGTCCACTTCATAGAGCGCGCCTTCCGCCGTCGGGACGCTGAGTGCGGCCGTCACCCGCTGGCCCAACCGGTTGTAATAGAGCGTGCCGCCAAGCGGCCTCCGCCCATCCGACTCGGCCGAATGATCGCCGCTGAAGAGATAGACGAGATCGAGATCGGAGGCGTGAGTCAGCGCCCCGCCGCCCATGCGGCCAAGCCCGAGCACGACGAATTCGCTGCCTGCGATGCGACCGTGCGAGGAGGCGAATTCCGCCACGGTCGCATCGGCCAGCACCCGGATCGCCGCTTCCGCCACCCGCGCCAGCGCCGCCGAAATCTCCAGCGGATCGCGCACGCCCTGTATCAGCTGCACACCCAGGGTGAAGCGTAGCTCGCTGACCTTGCGGCGCACCCGATCGAGCAGCCGCTCGTAATCGTCGTCGCTTTCGCCGTCGGCGAATTGCACCACCAGCTCGGCCACAGGCCCGGGCAATTCGAGCGCGCTGGCATCGATCAGCGGGTCGAGCAGGCCAGGGCGCCGCGCCAGTTCGTCCGCCAGCGGAGGGGCCAGCACCAGCACATCGGCCAGCAATTGCAGCAGCCCGGGCCGCGCCTCCAGCAGGTGGAACAGGTTGACCGCGCTGGGCAGGTTGCCGAGCAATTGCTCCCAGCGCAGCAGCGCCCGATCCGGATCTGGCGCCTTGGCGAGAGCGGCCAGCAACTGCGGCAAGACGGCGGAAAAGGCCGCCTGCGCCGCATCGCTGCGCAGGGCGCGCACGGTCCCGCTGGTCCAGCCCTCGATCCGCTTGGCCAGCAGCTTGGGATCGGAAAAGCCGAGTGCGCCAAGTTCCTTCGACAGGGCCGCACCCGTCGGCATGCCAGCACTGGTCGCCTCCTCGTCGGCGGCGGCGATCAGCGCATCGTAGCGCAGCGCGACCTGGGAGGTGATCTCGTCCAGCTCGGCGACCAGTGCCTTGCCGTCCTTCAACCCCTCGAACCGGGCCACGGCATCGAGCGCATCGGGGTCCTTGGGCAAGCTGTGGGTCTGCTGGTCGGCAATCATCTGCAGGCGGTGCTCGATGGTGCGCAGCCGGTCGTAGCATTCGCCCAGCAGGTGCGCGTCCGCCGGATCGATCAGGCCGGCAGCGGCAATGGCGTCGAGGCTGGCGCGGGTGCCGCGCAGGCGCAGCGACGGGTTGCGGCCGCCGTGGATCAGCTGGTGGGTCTGGGCGAAGAATTCGATCTCGCGAATGCCACCGCGCCCTTTCTTGAGGTCGAACCCTGGGCCGGGCCGCTCCGCGCCATCGTGGCTGGCGCGGATTTGCGCGGTGAGCCGGCCGATCTCGTCCACCGCGCCGAAGTCGAGGCTCTTGCGCCAGACGAAAGGCCGGATCGCGGTGAGGAAGGCCTCGCCTGCGGGCGTGTCTCCCGCACAGGCGCGGGCGCGGATGAAGGCGGCGCGTTCCCAGGCGAGGGCTTCGGATTCGTAGTGAGTCAGCGCCGCTTCGATCGGGATCGCCAGCGGGCTGACTTCGGAAGCCGGGCGCAGGCGCAGGTCGACGCGGAAGACATAGCCCTCGCCGGTGATGGAGGACATCGTCTCCACCATCCGCCGCGCCACGCGTTGCGCCGCCTCGCCCGGTTCGTCGCGTTCACGGCGGGGAAGCAGGCGTGGATCGTAGAGCAGGATGGGGTCGATGTCGGAGCTGTAGTTCAATTCGCGCGCACCGTGCTTGCCGAGCGCCAGGGCGAACATGCCGCCGGGCTCCGAATCGGGGGCGCGGGCAAGGATGGCGTCCCTGATCGCCGCATCCATCGACCGGTCGGCGAAATCGGACAGTTCCTCCATGACCCGGGCCAGCGGGAAGGCGCCTGCAAGGTCGCCGATGCCCAGCACCAGGGCCAGGGCCAGCTTCTCGCGCCGCAGGGCGATGCCGACGTCCTCCTCGCCCTCGCCGGAGCGTCTGGCCATGGCCAATGCTTCCTCACCCTTGCCCTCGGCCAGCAGGGCGGCAAGGTCCTCGCGCCGTCCGAGGGCCCGGGAGAGATACTGCGAATAGGCTTCGGCCCGTTCGAGCGCGCCGGTCCAGTCGGGTGCAGACATGGAAACGGCATGGCCGCTCGCGCCGCTTCCCGCAAGCACCTCTGGCCGCTAAGGGCCATGCCATGCGCTGGAAATTTCCTCCCGAATGGCACCCGCAGGACTGGCTGTGGATCGGATTCCCGCACGATGCGGACGAATGGCCCATGTTCCTCGAAGCCGCGCAGGTGCAGATCGCCGCCTTCGCCAACGCCGTTGCCGAGAGCGGGCAGGAAGTGCGCCTGCTGGTGCGCGATGAGGCGAATGAAGTAGTGGCGCGCAAACTCTGTTCGAGGAGAGTCAGACTGGAGAGGCGGCGCTACGGCGACGTCTGGCTGCGCGACACCGGGCCGCTGGTACTCTGCGATGGCAAGGGCGGACGGCTGGCGCGGCGGTTCCAGTTCAACGGCTGGGGCGGCAAGTATCTGATGCCGGGCGACGAGACCATCGGCGCGGAGCTGGCCCGCGACGCCGGGCTCGATGTGGCTCTGAGCGACTGGATCCTGGAGGGCGGGGCGGTGGACGGCGATGGCGCCGGGATCGTCGCCACCACTGGGCAGTGCCTGCTCAACCCAAACCGCAACCCGCAATTGTCGCAGGCGCGGATAGAGGCGAACCTGCGGCGCGACCTCTGCTTCGAGCGGGTGCTGTGGCTGGGCGACGGGCTGATCAACGACCACACCGACGGCCATGTCGACAACCTCGCCCGCTTCGTCGCGCCGGGCGAGCTGGCCCTGCCTGTGCCGACCGGGGCGGACGATCCCAATGCGGAGATCTATGCCGACGCCCGCGCCCGCGCGCGCAGCTTCGGCGTGAAAATCCGCGATGTGCCTTCGCCCGGACGGCTGGAGCGCAATGGTCGAATCGAGCCGGCCAGCTACATGAACTTCGCGATCACCACGCACCTTGTGGTCGTGCCGACCTTCGGCGTGGCCAATGACGCCGATGGCGTCGCTGCCATTGCCGCACTGTTTCCGGATCGCGACACCGTTGGCCTGCCGGCGGATGCGGTTCTGGCAGGCGGTGGCGGATTCCATTGCGCCAGCCAGCAAATGCCCAGCGCGACCTGACCAGCCTTGGTGTCTGATCCGAAATTCCATTTCGGATCGTTCGGCACCGGGCGGGGGAGCGGGCTGGTGCCGTCTCGAAATTCGCGTCGCAGCGAATTTCGAATCAGACTCTTAACCTCCCGGTTACGAATCCGGGCGCATCAACGGCCCATGGCCCGAGTCATCGCCTTCGCCGCCGCCCACGCCCGCCCCGATGCGGACGGCCTGGTGCGTTGCGTGCTGGTTTGCGCCTGCGCGCTGGCCCTGGCGCTTGCCGGGCAGCCTTTCCTCACATTGCAGTAATCCCGAAGCGCAACGGGCAGGGCATCAATGCCGTGCCGGGCCCTCAGTTATGAATCGCCCAGCGCTTCCTGCTTCTCGGCCCAAAGCCGCTCGAGCTCGGCCCGGCTCTTTTTCTCCGCCGCCGTCTTGAGCTGGCCGCAGGCCGCATCGATGTCGCGACCGCGCGGGGTGCGGACCGGGGCGCTGATGCCATGTTCGAAGACGATCTCCGAGAACCGCCGAATCCGCGCCTCGTCCGAACACTCGTAGGGCGCGCCGGGCCAGGGGTTGAAGGGGATCAGGTTGACCTTGGCGGGCAGCTTGTGGCGCTTGATCAGTCGGACCAGCTCGCGCGCGTCCGCGTCGCTGTCGTTCTTGTCCTTCAGCATGACATATTCGAACGTGATGCGCCGGGCGTTGGACGCGCCGGGGTAGCTTGCGCAGGCGGCAAGCAATTCCTCGATGCCATACTTGCGGTTGATCGGCACGATCTCGTCGCGCACTTCCTTCGACACCGCGTGGAGCGAGACCGCCAGGTTCACGCCGATCTCCTCGCCGGCGCGGGCCATCATCGGCACGACGCCCGAGGTCGAGAGAGTGATGCGGCGCTTGGATAGGGCGAGGCCATCGCCATCCATGACGATCTTCAACGCATCGCGGACATTGTCGAAATTGTAGAGCGGCTCGCCCATGCCCATCATGACGATGTTGGTGAGCAGGCGGCCATCCGAGCTGTAGCCACCCTCATCCTCGTCGGAATCGAGCCCGTCCATCCTGCCCTTTGGCCATTCGCCCAAGGCATCGCGCGCCAGCATGACCTGGCCGACGATCTCCCCGGGCGTCAGGTTGCGCACCAGCCGCATGGTGCCGGTGTGGCAGAAGCGGCAGTTGAGTGTGCAGCCAACCTGGCTGGAAACGCAGAGCGTGCCCCGGTCCGCATCGGGGATGAAGACCATCTCGAAGTCATGCCCGTCCGCAGTGCGCAGCAGCCACTTGCGAGTGCCGTCGGTGCTGTGCTGCGCCTCGACCACCTCGGGCCGGCCGATGACGAAGCGCTCGGCCAGCCAGGGACGCATGGTCTTGGCGATGTCGGTCATCGCCTCGAAATCGCTGACACCGCGATGATAGAGCCAGTGCCACACCTGCTTGGCGCGCAGCTTGGCCTGGCGGGCATCGAGGCCGGCGTCGGCGAAAAGTTCGGCAATCCGCGCGCGCGGCAGGCCGATCAGATCGACGCGGCCATCGGCGCGCGGGGTAACGTCACGCGGGACGGGCAGGGGATCGATGTTCCCCGGGATCGGCATGAGGGCAGTGTCGGCCATGGGCGCGCGATATAGGCGCTAGCAGGCGCGAATGCTACCTCGCCCCTGCGCACCCGATCGCCGCCGCGTCCATCGCGGTGGCCGCGCCCGCCAGGGCATAGCTGTCCGAAAAGCCGCGCCCGTCGGCGGCCTTTGCCGAAACGGTCATCCCGCCCGCCGAGCGCATGGCGGCAACGATCGCCGCATCCATGCGCCGGTCCTGCGCCCAGGCATCGCCGCCGCCGCCGGTCAGCTCGAAGCGCTGTTCGCCCAGGGCCAGCACCACCCTGGCGTCCGCCGCCAGCCGCCGCGACAAGCGGAAATGGACCTGACCGCGCACGCCGCGCCGGGGCCAGATGGCGACATCGGCATAGGGCTCGTAGTCTCGCGCCTGACGGCTGCGCTCAGCCTTGGCCACGGCATAGCAGCGCGGGTCAGCGCCGGAATCGCGAAAGGCGCCCCAGCCGGAAAAGATCCCCAGGCTGTCACGCGCCGCGGCGGGCGAGGCCAGCAGCAAGACAGCGGCGATCGCGGCAAGCCTAGTCCGCAAGGGCCACCTCCAGCCTGCGCGGCCCCCACAGCGCCCAGCTCGCGCCCGGATCGCAATCGACCAGGCGCAGCGGGCCGGGCAGATCCAGCAAAACGCCGATAAAGGCGATCACTTCGCTGCGGGCGATGTTGATGCCCAGGCAATGGTGGAAGCCATAGCCGAAACCCAGATTGGACGTGGCGGGCCGGGCGATGTCGAAACGGTCGGGATCGCGGAACTCGCCGCCGTCGCGATTGGCCGCGCCGAGCATCAGGTAGATCGCATCGCCCCCCTGCAACTGCTGCCCGGCAAGCTCGGCGCCCGGCTCTCGCACGCGGCGCTGGATGGTCTGGGCGACTGTGTCGAAGCGCATGACTTCGTCGGCCATGGGTGCAATCAGCGCGCGGTCGGCGCTTACTCGCGCGCGCAGCTCCGGATCGGCGCAGAGCCGCAGGACCACATTGCCCAGCCACTTCTCGGTGGTGTCCATCGCACCAAGGATGAAGTTGAACAGGTTGTCCGCCGCCATCTGTTCGGTGATGCCGTTCTGGCCGACCGCCGCGACCATCGGAGTGACGAGGTCATCGCTTTGCTCGCCCTTGGCAAGGCGCTGGCGGCGGTCTTCCATCTCCGCCGCGACCAGGGCGACGACTTCGGCGCGGGCCTGGTTGTGGCGGATCTGCGCCTCGCTGCCTTCCTCCAACCCCAGCGCCGGGGTATCGGCCGACATCCGGCTCCAGTTCTCGAAAATGTCGAGATGCTCGCGCGAGACACCAAAGCTCAGCGCGATGAACTCCATGACGTAGTCGCGGAAGACGGGAATGAAATCGATGGTCTCGCCGGCCTGCAGCCGCTCGGCGGCGGGGCCCAGCACGCGGCGCGCATTGGCCTGCAACTGCGCCATGCGCGCCTGCAAGGCGGCGGCCGAGACCGACCTGGCCCAGACCGCGCGCAAAGTGTGGTGCATCGGCGTATCGTTTACCAGCATGCCCTCGCCGCCGAACACTTCGGCCACCGGCGTGCCGGCCGAAGTGAAGCGGGAAACGTCGCCCAGCACTTCGCGCACCGCGGCGAAGGAATTGACCAGCCAGCCCTGCAGGTTCTCCGACCAGACCACCGGTCCCGCCTCGCGCAGCCGCGCCAGCGCCGCATAGGGCAAGTTCTCGCCAGGCCGAAAATCGAAGTCGAGATGCATTCCGCCTGCTAGGCCTCGGGATAGGAGATTTCCAGCACTTCCCATTCCTTCTCCCCGCCCGGTAGCGTCACCCGCCGCAGGTCGCCCACTGCGGCACCGCGCAGGGCGCGAGCCAGCGGCGCGCTCCAGCCGATCAGGCCTTGCGAAGCGTCCTGCTCGTCGTCGCCGACCAGGGTGAGTGTGCGCTGATTGTCATCCTCATCGGCAATGACGACCGTCGCGCCGAAACGGATGTGCGAGCGATCCTCCTGCCGCGCCGGATCGACCACCCGCACCGCCTTCATCCGCCGCGCGAGAAAGCCGAGCTCACGGTCGATCTCGCGCATGCGCTTGCGGCCATAGAGATAGTCGCCGTTTTCCGAACGGTCGCCATTGCCCGCCGCCCAGCTGACCACCTCGACGATCGCGGGCCGCTCGGTGCCCAGCAAGTGGTCATAACGGGCGCGCAAGGCGGCGAGGCCGGCGGGCGTGATGGGTGGACCTTCGGGCTTCATCGCCCCCAACTAACCCGGCGTGCGCTTGCCGAGGAAGTGGCTCAGCGGATTGGTACCGCGATAGCTGGCCTTGTCAGGATAGAGCGCCTCGTAGACCACGGCGTTTTCCAGCACCCGCTGCACGTAATTGCGCGTCTCCTGAATCGGGATGCGCTCGACCCATTCCACCCAGTCGATCCCGCCATAGCGCGGGTCGCCGTTCTGCCGCAGGAAGCGGTTCACGTTGCCCGGCCCGGCATTGTAGGCGGCGACCGCCAACGGATAGCTGCCGCCGTAATAGTCCATCATCCGGCCAAAGAAGGAATCGCCCAGCCGCATGTTGTAGTTGGCATCGTTGATCAGGGCATTGATGTCATAGCCAAGGCCGATCTTGCGCGCCTCTTCGCGCGCAGTGCCCGGCATCAGCTGCATCAGCCCGCGCGCGCCCGCATGGCTGACCGCGTTTTGGGCGAACTGGCTTTCCTGCCTGGTGATCATGTGGACCACGGTCCAGGCGGTTCCCGGCGGGTTGGGAATCAGCGGGAAGGAAACCTGGCTGAAATTGCCATAGCCGTCGGCATGTGCCGCCTGCCCCAGGATGACGCCCAGATCGCGCCGCCCCAGGCTGCGGGCAAGCTCTGCCACCAGCGCGTGATCGCTCTCGCTTTCCGCCCGTTCGGCGATCTCGCGGAAGAAGCGCACGCTGGTCTGCCATTCATAGCCGCGCGACACTTCCCGCACCGCGAGCGTCAGCGGCCTGGCGGCGAAGGCGGCGCGTTCGGCCGGGCTCGGGTTGGGAATGGATTGCCTGCCGAGCCGTGGCAGCGGCCGGCCCAGTCGCTCGAGCGCGAGCATGCCGTAATAGTGATCGGGAAAGGCCGCGGCCATTTCGAAGTAACGATTGGCGCTGGCGCTGTCGCCCGCCTTGGCCGAGGCGCGGCCCGCCCAGTAAAACCCCTTGGTGCGGGTCTGCGGCGTGCGCGCGGCGGCGCCATAGCGATAGAACAGCGGCGCCGCGCGCCTGCCGTCGCCCAGGCCATCGAGCGCCTGGGTGCCGCCCAGCCACATCAGCGAGGTGTAATCGTCGCGCAGCTTGAATTCGAGGCGGCTGACGTCGGTTCCCGGCGGGAAGGTGTCGTCGATCGACGACGCGATCCGCACGGCCGGGTCCGCCCCCGCGGCCTTGGCTTCGTTGAGCAGCTCGGCAACCCATTTGCCGGGCTGACGGGGGGGAACCAATGCCGGCGGGCGGGTTGCCAGCAGATTCACCGCGCCCCACAGATTGCCTGACAGGCGCAGCTGGCGCGCGCGGTTGTAGACATAGCCCGCATCGCGCATGGCATCGTCCATCACCTGGATCGACAGGCTGGCCGGATCCTGCCCCTGCAGCAGCGCCAGGCGGGCAAGGAAGGCATTGCGCCGGGCGGCGGAGACATAGTTGAGCTGCGCTTGCGCCTGGGCCAGCGACCCGGCCCACAGCAGGGCATCCATCCGCGCATCCTGGTCGTCGAGCGAGAAACTCCCGCCGTAGAGCGAGAACAGCGCGGCATAGGAGGCATCGCTCATTTCGCCGCCGCGCCATGCTTCAAGCGCTACGGATCGTGCCTCCCGGCGGCCGGCCGAAGCGAGCGCCAGGGCATATTGCGCCCTTGCCGGATTGGTCTGCGCCCCGACCCGATCGAAATAAGCCAGCACCCGTGAGTTATCCGCCCCCTCGCGCGCCAGCGCGCGTTCGGCGAATCCGCGCAATTTCTGCTCATCGGGAAAGCCCGGATAGGTCATCAGGAAGCCGGCATAGTCGCCGAACGAATAGGTGCCGTTGCTCGCCCCGAGCTGGCGCCAGCGCGCGATCGCCTGGGCCATGGTGCCGCTCTGGCTGGCCACCAGCCCAGCGCGCGCCTGGTCCCAATCGCTTCCGTCCTGACAGCGCGCCGGGGCCGAGGCGAAGGCAATGAACAACAGCAGCGGAAGTGTCACGGCGCGGTGCATGCTGGACATTTTGGGCAAATGCTCCTTATCAGGCCCTGAATAGGATTATCTTGCAAACTAGCGGCACTGGCGGCGGCGGCATAGCCGCCTGGTCGCATAGATTAGGGAAAAGTCGATGTTTTCCGGCTCGATTCCGGC
>JAYRPK010000121.1:0-3394 GCA_041911195.1 Novosphingobium sp.
CGCCGCGCGCGGATCGGCGGCGCTGACCATGCCGGCCTGATAGACAGGCGCAACCGGCGGGCGAGCCTGCACCGGCATGGCCAGCAGCACGCTGAAGACGAGGAAGGCAAGGCGGGACATGGCCGGAGAGGCTATTCGCTTCCCACCGCATCGGCAATCGTGGCAAAGCCGTCGCGCCGCATCAGCGCCTCCAGGCCCTGGACCACGCGCCGGGCGATGCCCGGGCCTTCATAGACCATGGCAGAATAGAGCTGCACCAGGCTCGCTCCGGCGCGGATGCGCGCCCAGGCGTCCTCCGCCGAGGCGATCCCGCCGACGCCGACCAGTGGCACCTGTCCTCCGGTCGCCTTGCGGAATTCGCGCAGCCGTTGCAGCGCCAGCTCGCGAAGCGGCTCGCCGGAAAGCCCGCCAGCCTCGCTTGCGTGGCGGCTCCTGAGCGGCGGGCGCGAGATGGTGGTGTTCGAGATGATCAGCGCGCCGAGCTTGCGATCGATGGCGATGCGGGCGATGGCGTCGATATCGGCGGGCTCAAGATCGGGGGCGACTTTCAGGAACACCGGTGGCCCCTGATGCCCGCGCGCATCCAGCACCGCATCGAGCAGCGCCGCCAGCGCGCCTTCGTCCTGCAGCGCGCGCAGGCCCGGCGTGTTGGGGCTCGACACGTTGACCACCAGGTAGCTCGCGAGCGGCGCCATCAGCGCGGTCATCGCCACATAGTCGGCCACGCGATCGGGCGAATTCTTGTTGGCGCCCAGGTTGATGCCGACCACGCCCTCGCGCGCCCGCGCCGCCAGCCGCTCGGCCGCCGCAGCACCGCCGTGATTGTTGAAGCCCATGCGGTTGATCACCGCGCGGTCTTCCTCCAGCCGGAACAGGCGGGGTCTCGGATTGCCGGCCTGCGCCAGCGGAGTGATCGACCCCACCTCGGCAAAGCCGAAGCCCAGCCGCAGCAGCGCGTCGGGCACTTCGCCATCCTTGTCGAAGCCGGCGGCCATGCCCAGCGGGTTGGGAAAGGCAATCCCGGCGATCTGGATGGCCAGCGGCCCGCCCGGGTCGGCGCGGCTGCCGAATGGCATGAACCTGAGCCCGGCGAGGGCCAGCCCGTGCGCGCGCTCGGGATCGAGCCGGAACAGGGCGGGGCGGATGAGGCGATAGAGCATTGAGACAGGCCCTAGGACAAAGCGTCGCACTGTGTCGATGCGGCAAGTGTTGCAGCCATGCAACAGCTGGCAAAAATCGCATGCCGGGGCTGCCTGCGACAATTTTGTCGAATCCCTACAATTCCGGTTGAGAAGGCAGGCGTAGACGACCCCTGCGACCCGAAGAGCTCGTGGCATTTCCATCGAGTTCTCGACTTTATGGCGGTTTCCCCCTTGCGGGAAACCGCCATTTTTTTGTCGTGTTTACCCGCTTGCAATGCCCGGCCCCGATGCCTAGGTGAAATCGGAACGAATCAATCCGATTTAGCGAGCGAGCAATGCGCCTCTCCAGCATGGCCGATTATGCCGTCGTCGTGATGTCCGCAGCCTCGCGGCATTGCGGAGCCGCGCGCGTCAATGCCGCGCAACTGGCCGAGGAAACCGGCCTTCCCGCCCCCACCGTGCAGAAGCTGGTGAGCAAGCTGACCTCGGCCGGCCTGCTGCGCAGCTCGCGCGGGATCGGCGGGGGGCTCAAGCTCGCGCGCCCGGCGGCGGCGATTACGCTGGCGGACATAGTCGAGGCGGTTGAGGGGCCGATTGCGCTGACGTCCTGCATCGAACACGGCAGCCATCAATGCACCCTGGAAGACGCCTGCATGGTGCGCCCGCACTGGCCGCTGGTCAACGAGGCGCTGCGCGGGGCGCTGGCCGGGGTCTCGCTGACCAGGCTGGCGGAGGCGGCGTTGTGATGATTGGGTTCACGCAGAGGACGCAGAGGAAGAAGTATGAGGCGCAGAGATGTCGCGCTCGCGGCGAAGCCTCCCTGTCTTCCAGACCTCACGCTTTACGCGGCGTCGATTTGGAAGGTGGCTTCGCCGCGAAAACCACTCTCTCTGCGCCTCCCCTTTCTTCTCTGCGCCTCTGCGTGAACCGATTGGCGAGCCTCTTCGCATGACCGACGATGCCAACCTCAAGGATCAGGCTGCCCGTGAGGCCGCCGCCCGTGTCGCCGACTACGAGCACGGCTGGTCCGCCGACATCGAGCAGGAATTCGCCCCAAAGGGCCTGTCCGAAGACACCGTCCGCTTCATCAGCGCCAAGAAGAACGAGCCCGAATGGATGCTCGAATGGCGTCTGAAGGCCTATCGCCTGTGGCTGACCATGACGCCGCCGGACTGGGCCAAGCTCAACGTCCCGCCGATCGACTACCAGGACGCCTATTACTACGCCGCGCCCAAGGCCAAGAAGGAGCTGGCCAGCCTCGACGAGGTCGATCCCGAGATCCTCAGGGTCTATGAGAAGCTTGGCATTCCGCTGGAAGAGCAGAAGGTGCTCGCCGGCGTCGAGGGCGCGCGCAAGGTCGCGGTGGATGCGGTGTTCGATTCGGTCAGCGTCGCCACCACTTTCAGGAAGGAGCTGGAACAGGCCGGCGTCGTGTTCCGCTCGATCAGCGAGGCGATCCGCGAATATCCCGATCTGGTGAAGCAGTGGCTCGGCCGCGTCGTGCCGATGCACGACAACTACTTTGCGGCCCTGAACTGCGCGGTCTTTTCCGACGGCACCTTCGTCTACATTCCCGAAGGCACCCGCTGCCCGATGGAGCTCTCCACCTATTTCCGCATCAATGCCGAGAACACCGGCCAGTTCGAACGCACGCTGATCGTCGCGGATAAAGGAAGTTATGTCAGCTACCTCGAAGGCTGCACCGCCCCCCAGCGCGACGAGAACCAGCTCCACGCCGCCGTGGTCGAGCTGGTCGCGCTCGACGATGCCGAGATCAAGTATTCGACCGTGCAGAATTGGTACCCCGGCGACGCCGAGGGCAAGGGCGGCATCTACAACTTCGTCACCAAGCGGGCGCTCTGTCAGGGCGCGCGCAGCAAGGTGAGCTGGACCCAGGTCGAGACCGGCAGCGCCATCACCGGGACGTATCCGAGCTGCGTCCTGAAGGGCGAGGATTCGGTGGGCGAGTTCTATTCGGTCGCCGTCACCAACAATTACCAGCAGGCCGATACCGGCACCAAGATGATCCACAACGGCGCGCGCAGCCGCTCGACCATCGTTTCCAAGGGCATCTCGGCCGGCAAGTCGAACAACACATACAGGGGCCTGGTGCGCGTCGGCGCCAATGCCGAAGGCGTGCGCAACTTCACCCAGTGCGATTCGCTCCTCCTCGGCGCGGACTGCGGCGCGCATACCGTGCCCTACATCGAAGTGCGCAACCCCAGCGCCCAGATCGAGCACGAGGCGACCAC
>JAYRPK010000122.1:0-5931 GCA_041911195.1 Novosphingobium sp.
CGAGCCCGGCTCGCCCAAGACCGCCATTCCCGGCGTCTTCGCCTGCGGCGACGTCATGGACCACACCTACCGCCAGGCAGTGACCGCCGCCGGCACCGGCTGCATGGCCGCGCTGGACGCGGAGCGGTTTCTTGCGGAACGTGAGTTCGCGGCGAAGAAGGCGGAGATGGCGGGGTAATCCTCCTCCGAAGGGGGAGGGGGACCATCCCATAGGGATGGTGGAGGGGCACAGGCAGGATAGCCTGGCCTACCGATGTCGCGCCCTCCCGAGGGTGCCCCTCCACCATGCTTCGCATGGTTCCCCTCCCCGTGCCGGGGAGGACTACCCCAACACTTCCAGCACCTGCTCTACCAGCCAGTCCCGCGCGTGGCTCTCGACGTAGCTGTGCGTGGCATCGGCGCAGTGGCGGATGCGTGGGTCCTTGCGATTCCAGGCGGCGAGGAAAGCCTGGGCGGTGCGGTCGCGGTCGGCGACGAGGAAGCGGACCGTTCCCCGGAAATCGGCGATCCTTGCCGCCATCTCCTGCGACAGCCCGGTTGGCGCCGCGGCCGGCGCCGCCGCACCCAGCAGGCTGCGCAACAGCCTGCCCAGCGAGACCTTTCCGCTCAGCAGCCGCTTGATTGCCGCCGGATCGGCCAGCCGCTGGCGGTAATGCGCGCGCAGGGCCTCGGGCGGCGGAGCGGCTTCGGGCTCCTCGATGGTCCAGGGGTTTGACAGCACGAGGGCATCGAGGCCCGCCCCGCCGGCCAGCATCAGCGCCGAGGCGGCATCGCAATTGCCGAGCCCCGCCACCCGCGCGACATGCGGCGCTTCCCGGCGGAACGCGGCGAGGGCGGCGGCGATATCAGGCGCGCTGGAGCGGAAGAGCCCGTTCGCCCCCTCGCTGTCGCCCACCCCGCGCCGGTCAAAGCGGAACACCGGATGGCCTGCCGCGGCGATCCGCGCGGCGAACTGCGCCTGGCCGGCCCAGGCGCCTGACCGTATCTCGTTGCCGCCGGTGACCACCAGCAGGCCGGTGCTGCCGGGAGCTTCGTCAAGCGTTCCCGCCAGCCGCGAACCCTCGCAATCGAACAGGACGTGCCGCCGGCTCACGACTTGATCCCGATGGCCAGCACTGCCGCCAGGGCATCTGCCTGCTGGCGATCCTCGTCGGGCTCGGCGCGCAGCCACAGGCCGCTGCCGCCGAGCATGTCCTGGTCGATGATCGTGGCCTCGCCGGATGGGGCGAGGGATTGGAACTGGCGGACGAAATCGGGCCCCAGCCGGTGCCCGGCCAGCTCGATGCCATGGGCGAGCGCCTGTTCGACCAGCTCGTCCTGGCTCTCGTTGATCCCCGCCTCTCGCGAGGAGAGGATGCGGGCGCGCAGCATGGTGCGAAGCTGGCTGGCGCCCTTGACCGGGGCATAGTGCCAGCATGGCAGGCCGGGCGGCGGTACCAGCGCGCCGCCACGGATGCCGAGCACGTGGCTCGCGCGGAAGTGCCTGGCGGCCTGGGCCATGGCCTCGCGCCAAAGGTCCGGCGTCTGCACTTCCAGTGCTTGCAGGCTTTCACCGGTTCCCGGCAGGTCGGGCAGCACGCAGTCGATGCCTGAGGCGTCGAGCCGCCGTATCACTTCGACGGTGAAGCGCCGCATGCGGTTGGCTTCGTCGAACAGGGCAGGGACGATCAGCAGCCGGCAGCGGCGGAAATCGTCGAAGGCGAGGGCATGTTCCTCGGCAGTGCCGCCGCCGGGCAACGGGCATGGCCAGGGCGCGATGTTCATCCGCCGTTGCGCTTGGCCTCGGCGAAGGCGAGCAGCGAACCGAAGCTTTCCAGCAATTCGCCATCCACCTCGTCGTCGTCGATGACCACATCGAGCCGGTCCTCGATTTCGGTCAGCAGGCCGGCGACCGCCATCGAATCGAGTTCGGGAAGATGGCCGAACAAGCCGGTGTCGGCGGAAAAGCCGTCGGCCTGTCCGGGCTTCAGGCCCAGCACGTCGGTCAGGATCTTGCGCAGCAGGCGGTCGGTATCGTCGTGCATGGTGTCCAGAACATCCCCGGAGCAGCGAATTTCGCGCCCTCTAGCCATGCTTCGCACTTGCGGCAAGCAGGCGTATGCTCGCACGTGCAATATAAGGCCAGTTGCCGGGCCAGAGCGGGCGGAACATGTCGAGCCGGTAGCGCGGGCGCACCTGTTCCATCCAGTCGCGCTTATAGCCATCGTTGCCGGTGCCGAAATCGACCAGGCTGACGCCATCGCGGTCGATCACCTGTTCGAACAGCGCGGCGCTGAGCGTGGTGCCGGGGGATAGCGGCTTGGAGGCTTCGGTGTGGGCCAGCTTGTGGATGAAGGCGGTGCCGCCTTCCACCGTCCAGAACTGGGCGGCGACCGGCTCGCCCTCGGCGCGGGCAATGGCCATGCGCAAGCGGCCGGCCCGGCCTTCCTCCTCGGCGAAGCGGCGCAGGAACAGGGGCGAGCCTTCCTCGGGCTTCCAGCTTTGCGCGTAGACCGTCTCGTAGGCCTGCCAGGCCGAGGGAGCGAAACGGGTGAGCAGTTCGACTTCGACCTTGCCGGACTTGCGCTTCAGCGTGGTGCGCAGCGGGCCGGGGCGCGCGGCCATGTATTCCACGTAGCTTCGCCCCTTGACCGGCAGCACGTGGTTGACGTCGCAGGCCTCGCGAAAAACTGCCCAGCCGGCGGCGCGGAAGCAGTCGGCCAGCAGAGTGGTTTCGCCGTTCTCGTCCGGCAGCGGCGAAAGAGTGATCCGGGGCGCTTGCCCGGCAAGATCGGCGGCAAGCTCGGTCAGCAGCCCCCGGGCATCGGCGCCGGGGGTGACCAGCGCGCGCACGCGGAAGCTATACCAATTGGCCAAAGCCGCGACCGTGCGGGCGCGGTGCATCAGCGGCAGCACGGCGCGATGCTCGCCCTGCCGCGCCACGGCGATCAGGGGCAGAATATGGCAGCTTTCGGCAAGGTTGCGCCACCAGTCGAGCCGGTCGAACGGGGCCTGCGCACTGTCGCCGCTGGCGCACAGCAAGGCGGCAAGCGCTTCATCGCCTTGCACTTCCTTAAGATCATCGTGATAGGTAACCACGATCACGTAACTCGTTCCCCCATTGGAGCTCTTGCCAAAACCGTGACCACGATCCGGCCACTGGACCACCTCGCCCATCGCGGAGCGGACGATGCCCCCGCGCTGGTGCTGCGCGAAGGGGTGGTTAGCTATAAGGACTTAAGAACCCGTGTCTCGCACCTTGCGGCATGGCTGCAGGCGCGTGTGCCGGAGAGGCGCGCGCGAGTGGCGACATGGGCGGCCAAGGGCGAGATGACCTGCCTGATGCCGCTGGCCGCGGCGCGCGCCGGGCTGGTGCATGTTCCGATCAATCCGCTGCTCAAGCGCGCCCAGGCGGCGCATATCCTTGCCGACAGTGGGGCCAGCCTGATCCTGGCCAACGCGGCGCGGCTGGGCTCGCTGGAGGCTGACGATGTGCCGGAAGGTTGCGCGGCGGTCGACGAAGCCGGGGCGATGCAACAGGCGCACGAGCTTGAGACGGGGCTGGAGCCGTCCGACGGCGATCCGGCGGAGCTGGCCGCGATTCTATATACCAGCGGCTCGACCGGACGGCCCAAGGGCGTGATGCTGAGCCATGCCAATATGTGGCTGGGGGCGGAGAGTGTCGCGACATATCTGGGCCTGGCGCCGGACGACCGGGCGCTGGCGGTGCTGCCGCTGTCGTTCGACTATGGCCAGAACCAGCTGCTTTCGAGCTGGTATGCGGGGGCTTCGGCCGCGCCGCTCGATTACCTGACCCCGCGCGACGTGGTGAAGGCAGTGGAACGCCATGGCGTCACTACGCTCGCCGCCGTACCGCCACTGTGGGTGCAACTGGCCGAGCTGGACTGGCCGCCGGAAACCGCTGCGCGCCTGCGGCGCCTGACCAACAGCGGCGGTGCGCTGACGCCCGACCTGGTCCGGCGTCTGCGCGCATTGTTTCCGCAGGCGCGGCTCTTCGCCATGTATGGCCTGACCGAGGCCTTCCGCTCGACCTATCTCGATCCCGCGCTGATCGACATTCACCCGACTTCGATGGGCAAGGCCATTCCCCACGCGGAGATCCTGGTGGTCGATGACCGGGGCGAGATTGCCGCCGATAACGAGGAGGGCGAGCTGGTCCATTGCGGGCCGCTGGTGGCGCAGGGCTACTGGCAGGATGCCGAGCGCACGGCCGAGCGGTTCAAGCCGGCGCCGAAGGCCTCGCACTATGGCGGCATGGCGGTCTGGTCGGGCGATCGGGTGCGGCGCGACGGCGAGGGGTTGCTCTATTTCGCCGGACGGCGCGATGCGATGATCAAGAGCGCCGGCAACCGCATCAGTCCGCAGGAGATCGAGGAAGCCGCGCTGGCGACCGGGCTGGTGGCCGAGGCCGTGGCGCTGGGCATTGCCGACGAGCGGCTGGGTCAGGCTATCCACCTGGTGGTGCGCGCGGCACCTGGAGCTCACAACGCAGTTGAAGAACTGCCTCATAAGTTACTTCAGGAATTACCGAATTTCATGCAACCGAAACACATCCACTGGCGCGAGGCCATGCCGATCGGGCCCAATGGCAAGATCGACCGGACGGGTTTGCAGATGGAGCTTGCGGCATGAAGCCGCTGGGCCCGATCCCGCCCGGCTTCTCTGCCGTGGACGGCGTCCTTGCCATTGGCGGCACGCCGGTGACCGATCTGGTGCGGCGGGCGGGCGGCACTCCGCTGTTCGTCTATTCCGCGCAGATGATCCGCGACCGCGTTGCCATGCTGCGGGCCGCCATGCCGGAACAGCTTGATATTCATTATGCTGTTAAAGCAAATCCTTATGGTCCTATTCTTGAACTGATGTCTGAGCTTGTCGACGGCTTTGACGTAGCCTCCATCGGCGAGCTCAGGATGGCGCGCAAGGCCGGGATCGAGGCCTCGCGGATCAGCTTCGCCGGGCCGGGCAAGCGCGACAACGAGTTGGCCGGAGCGATACCGGCGGGCGTCACGATCAACCTCGAATCCGAAGGCGAGGCGAGCCGCGCGCTGGCCATATCCGGGCGCGGTGGGCAGACGCCGCACCTGGCGATCCGGGTCAATCCCGGCTTCGAGCTCAAGGGCTCGGGCATGAAGATGGGCGGCGGGGCCAAGCCCTTCGGCATCGACGAGGAGCGCGTCCCCGAGCTGGCCCGCCGCATCGCCAATACCCGCGCGGTCTGGCGCGGCTTCCATATCTTCGCCGGCAGCCAGTCGCTCGATGCCGATGCGATCATCGAGATGCAGGGACAGGCGATAGACCTGGCTGCGAGGCTGACCGAGGAAAGCGGCGTGCCGCTGCCGCACTGCAACCTGGGCGGCGGCTTCGGCATACCCTATTTCCCCGGCGACGAGCCGCTCGACATCGGTCGGATCGGGGCGGCGCTGAAAGAGCGGCTGGACAACTTGCCGCCCTCGCTCAGGGATACCAGGTTCTGCATCGAACTGGGTCGCTATCTGGTCGGCGAATCAGGCATTTACCTAACGCGGATCGTCGACCGGAAGGAAAGCCATGGCGAGATATTCCTCGTCACCGACGGCGGCCTGCACCACCAGCTTGCCGCCTCGGGCAACTTCGGCACGGTGGTGCGCCGCAATTATCCCGTCGCCGTGGCCAGCCGGTTCGGCACGGAAGCGGAGGAAGAGGCCTCGGTGGTCGGCTGCCTGTGCACGCCGCTCGACGTGCTGGCCAACAAGGGTCTCTTTCCTCGGGCCCAGGCCGGCGATCTGGTCGCGGTGTTCTGCGCCGGGGCCTATGGCGCCACGGCCAGTCCCTCGGCCTTCCTCGGGCAGGGCCCGGCGCGGGAAATGCTGGTTTAGGGTCCCCCTCGGGGAGTAACCCCTCCGACTTCAGTCGGATACTGGCTTCAGCCTTCGACTCGTTCAATAGCCTGTA